>DOHE01000272.1:1070-3461 GCA_003535395.1 Clostridiales bacterium
CCACACAGGGCTGCTCCAGGCCATAGGGTTTGCAGGTAAGCGCCTGTTGGCTGAATTTTTTCTAAAAGCACGTGCATACCCCCATCTTCTATTTTAATACCATTATAGAAAAATTGGGTTTTGCAGTACTACATGATATTTCAGCCGAAATTTGCAGAATTTATGATTTTGTCTCCCGAAGCCCCTGGATGGCCTGGGTCGTTGAGGATTTGCGAAGATCCGGTTAAAGTTGCTGATATTATCAAAGCCCGCTGCAGTGGCGGCTTCTGAAACGGAACTCCAGCCACCCAGCATGATGCGTTCGAATTCCCGGATGCGTATCAGGTTCAGGTATTCGGTGGTCTTGGCTGCGGTGGTCACNNAGCAGCCCCCTGTGATCGAGACCGTGAAGACAGCCAGGACCAGGACGATGAATAAGGCTCGTTTCAATCCAGACCTCATACAAAACACTCCTTTTCAATTATATTTTTGCATTGCCGCTATCGAAGTTGCTTTCGGCATTCTCCTCAGGAGCTTTATAAACAGCGCATAAAAACCCCATCGTGTATTATAAATAGATAATAACGATTCAAGGGCATCAATACTACATGATATTTTAGCTAAAATTTGCAGATTTTACTATCTGCCCCCAAAATCCCCTGAAAGTCCACGTTCAGGGAACCCATATCCAATCAACTGTATTCTCTGATCAATACACTGTTATTGAAAAGATTCGCCAGCGGATTCCGATGGTTTTTCAAGTGCTCAAACATTTTTTGACGTATTTTCTTTAACCGTATTTCATACGACGGCTCATCGATACAGTTGACCAACTGAAGAGGATCTTTCTCAAGATCATACAGTTCATCCCTGTTGGTCGGATTCCAACCGTATTTCAGGTTGTCGTAAACGATTGACATCATCGTCGTATTTACATGGCCAAGTCCATAAAATTCTACAAAAGCATGGTCCCGCAAGTTTTCCTTTTCTCCTTGCATCAATGGCCGAAGAGAAAATCCATCCAGCCCTTCCGGTGCGGGAACGCCTGCAAAATCAAGGATCGTCGGGTATATATCCAGAATCGATGTGTATGAATCACAGCGGGCCGATTTGCTGTCTGCTGGTTTCCGGGGATCCATGATGATGCATCCGGTACGGTGGATCTCTTCATAATGGCTGAATCCCTTGTCTGTCAATCCGCCATGATACCCGAAATGGGATCCATGATCACTGGTGAAGAGGATCACGGTGTTTTCATAAAGGCCTTCGGATTTCAGATGGGCGACAATGCGGCCCAGCATCGCATCGATCTGTGTAGTCAGGGCATAATACCTCCGCTTCTGCTCCTGAAAATAACCCCAATCTTTTTTGGCCGCAGTACGTTTATAAGTTGCAGGCAGGTATTTATCCTCTTCATTCAGCCTGAAGTTGGCAGGTTCAGGGATCGTAATGTCTTTGTACAGATTATAATAATCCCTGTGGCTGATGTATGAGCCATGAGGCCCCCAGGTATTATGCCAGATAAAGAATGGCTTGCCTTCTTTCTTGAAATCATCGATCAGCTGAATGGTATTGTCCGCCAAAAAATACTCGCAGGTCCCTTCGATAGGATGATCAACAACGGTCAATTCCCCTTGTGTATCCCCAAAATTTCTTTTGTATTTCGGGATCTCCTCTTCAAGTCCCAGCTTTGTCAAATGCTCCCAAAAGTCCGGGAACTGCCATCCGCCCCGGTTTTCGGGGGTGTCCTGCCCGACAAAACCCCGTGTTGTGGGTGTTCCCGGTGAAACCGGGAGTCCACCGCGGGAAACCGGATACCCGTTTCCGATGTGCCACTTTCCGGTATAACCGCAGGAATAACCGGCATTGGACAAACGTCGGGACAACAGGTCAGGCGAATCCGGGATCTCACTCACATTGCATCCCAACTCATGTACATTGGTGGTGACACCATGCGCATGCACCTCTTTCCCGGTCAGGACTGATGCCCGGGCAGGAGAGCAGAGAGGGCAGATGGTATAATTCCGTAAAAATTGCACCCCTTCTCTCGCTAATCCATCAATATTCGGCGTTTTGCACGGCGTTTCCCCATAGCAGCCGATGGCATCCAGCGACTGCTGGTCAGTAAAGAACAATAATATGTTGGGCCTTTCCATATGTCGACCAATCCCTTTCAGGAAAAAATGTGGTTCAGTTTGTCCATGAGTTCTTTATCCAATTGAACCGCTTCGGCTTTGATGCAGCTTTGCAGCTGCTCTGTTGTTCTGGGCCCGATGATCACGCTGGTCACAACAGGGTTGTGCAGGACCCAGGCAATGGACACTGTAGCTTCGTCCTCCCCGATTTCCCTGCACAATGCTGAAAATGCCTCCAACCGCTGCCTATGTACCTCTGCAAGATTCATGATCCTTT
>DOHE01000296.1 GCA_003535395.1 Clostridiales bacterium
ACGGCGGAAAATGAAAAGGAACATGCCAAGATCTGGTTTAAATTGCTTCATGACGGCAGTGTCCCGGAAACTCTAACAAACCTGAAAGCCGCTGCTGAGGGTGAAAACTATGAATGGACCGAGATGTACAAAGGTTTTTCGGAAATTGCCAGGGAAGAAGGATTCGATGACATCGCCCGGCTTTTCTCCAAAGTTGCTGATATCGAAAAGACCCATGAGGAACGATATTTGAAACTTTGGGAAAATATCAAGAACTGCAAGGCTTTCGGCAAGGATTCCGTCGTCGTCTGGCATTGCAGGAATTGCGGGCATCTGCATATCGCGGTTTCTGCCCCGGAAATATGTCCGGTATGCAAGCATCCCAAAGCCTATTTTGAGGTCCGTGCGGAGAATTATTGAACCGGCTTTATGAAAAAACAAAAAGGCTTCCCCGGGAAGCCTTTTTTTGTTGTGACCGGCATCACATACGCACGCCGGGGTGTTGGGTATAATAGGCTCAAATGATCGAAAGGATGATGAATCATGGGGGCAATAACCATAACAACTCAAAATTTTCAGGATGAGGTCATGAATTCGGATGTACCGGTTCTTTTGGATTTTTGGGCTCCCTGGTGCGGACCGTGCAGGATGGTAGGTCCTGTAGTGGAGCAGCTCGCCGATGAATTGGATGGCCAGGCCAAGGTGGGAAAGATTAACGTGGATGAACAGCAGCAGCTGGCAGCTGCATTCAAAGTCATGAGTATTCCGATGCTGGCTGTAGTGAAGGGCGGAAAAATCGTATCCAAGACCGTAGGATTCCGGCCCAAGGAAGAAATCAAGAGTATGCTGGGACTGTAAATGAAACGGACTGTAAATAAAGGTGTTTGTAAAAACACGAACCAATTGACAGAACAGGACATGCGCCCCGGGGTTCCGGAACAGGAACCCGGAGTGCATGTTCCCATACCCCGGAGAAAGCCGAAACGGCCAAGACAGCCGGCTGAGGCGGCCTAACGGTTAAGACAGCCGGCTGAGGCGGCCTAACGGCTAAGGCAGCCGGCGAAGCGGGCCTGTTTGACCCGGTTTCTGTTCTGTGTTAAAATCAAACCATTCTACAGGAAAGCAGGGATCCGCGTTGACTCACCCCATGACCCTTCGCAGATTGGGAGAAGCAGATCGGGACATCCTGCTGCATTATCTGGCCGGAGAACCGGAGTATAATCTGTTTGTTTTTGGTGATATCGAACGGTTCGGACTGGACAGCGATCAACTGGATGTGTGGGCTATTGAGCCTTCCCGGACAAATGGATCCGGCGTCCCTTATCCATATGATTCGATCCTTTTGCGCTTTAAGGATTATTACATACCCTACAGCCGAAGCGAAGATTTCAGTACCGGACCCGTGCTGGATCTTCTCCTGCAAAAGCAGGCAAAAAACGTATCCGGAAAGGGATCTGTAATCAGCCGGCTGAAATCTGGTCTGGAGCACATCGAATTTACCGATACTTTTTTGTCCCGTCTGAACCGGGTAGTCATGGATGTGGATACAGACGGCATAGAAAAAGCTACCTTGGATAATATCGAAGAAATCACCCGCCTCTACAGCGATATCGACGAATTTGACACCCGCTACCAGTTTCAGCAAAGCATGCAGCGCAGCCGGGATGCTCTTAACAGCGGCATGGGCCGGTTCTGGTTCCTGCGCCGGGACGGACACATCGCCGCGGTATCCGCCAGTTCTGCTGAAAACTCCGTGTCGGCGATGATCGTAGGTGTTGCGACTTCTCCGCAGTTTCGGAACCAGGGTCTGGCCACCCGGGTGGTTGTCGCCCAGTGCCGGGAACTGCTGCGGGAAGGTAAAAAATTTCTCTGCCTTTTCTACTATAACCCGGAAGCAGGCCGGATCTACCACCGCATCGGATTTGAGGACATCGGCACCTGGACCATGGGAAAGCCCAAAATCCTGTAGTCCAGAGTCTTTCCAGAGTTTTTCCTGACTCTTTTCAGAGTTTTTCGACCACCGGGAGGTTTGCACGGCCGCTTGATCCGTGCTATCATATCCATATATTTTCGCTGGAGCAATCAAACTACAGCGCTATATATGCAAAATATGAGATAATAATATTTTGCACAGGATTTGGGGGGAAAATAATGAATTTCAGAAAATTCGGGAATACGGGATTTAAGATCTCCACGCTGGGCTTTGGCTGCATGCGGCTGCCGGAAGAGGAAAGGGACGGGCAGTGGTACATCCGGGAGGAAGAGGCCATTCCCTTGCTGCAGCGGGCAGTGGAGCTGGGAGTCAACTATTTCGATACAGCCTACGGGTATTGCCACGGCAACAGCGAGATCACCGTGGGAAAAGCGCTCAAGCCTTTCCGGGACCGGGTGTCCATATCCACCAAATGCCCGGTATGGAGCATCAAAGCCCGGGGCGATTACAGGGACAAACTGGAGGAGCAGCTTAAAAAGCTGGATACGGATCACATCGATTATTATCATTTCCACGGATTGAATGCCACGTCCTGGAA
>DOHE01000310.1 GCA_003535395.1 Clostridiales bacterium
TGCTGCCATGGGAATTTTCCCGGCTTACGCACTGCTGGGGCGGGTCGATCCGAGGATGTTCCTGATCCTCATCCCCTGTCTTTTTTTCGCATTGTCCGGAGTCCTGCTTTTCCAGCACATGATCACAAAGTACCAAAGCGCAGGAGGGTAAACACATTTCATGGATAATATCATCCAGGTCGAAAACCTGACCAAGGAATATATCACCCACGAACGCGGCAGTTTGCTGAAAGATACGATTGCCAGCCTTTTTTCCCGCAAAAAGGTGATCGTCAGAGCCGTTGATAATATCAGTTTCTCCATCCCTGCGGGCAGTATCGTTGGTATGCTTGGGCCCAACGGAGCGGGAAAATCTACCACCATCAAAATGCTGACCGGGATCCTGACGCCGACTGCCGGCAGGATCGACGTCATGGGATACGATCCGCAGAAGCATCGCACGAGGTATGTATCCCAAATCGGAGCGATGTTCGGGCAGAAATCCCAGCTGATCTGGGATATTCCTGCCATGGATTCATTTATGATGAACAAAGCCATTTACAATATCGAATCCGGGCAGTATCAATCTCGCCTCGATATGCTGGTATCGCTTCTGAATGCACAGGAGATCATCAAAAAACCGGTGCGCGTCCTGTCGCTCGGCGAGCGGATGAAATGTGAATTCATTATCGCGCTGCTGCACAGTCCAAAGGTCGTATTCCTCGATGAGCCGACCATCGGGCTTGATGTGATCGCGAAAGAAAGCATTCGCGGCTTTATCCGGGATATGAATGCCCAGGGGGTCACCTTCATCCTTACTACCCACGATTTGGGAGACATCGAAAGCCTTGCCCTAAGCACGATCATTATCGATAAGGGCAGAATCGTGTTTCAGGGGGCATTATCCGATTTGAAGCGTTATTTGGGCAATACCAAGAGCGTCACAATAACGGTTCAAAACCAGGCTGACTTTCACCTTTTACATAGTCCGGGGCTGTCCCTGGTCAGTGCCGACGGTAACAACTATGTTTTTAACGTGGATTTGGATATAATGTCCATGGGCGAGGTCATCAATTCCCTTGGAGAATATGCGCAGATCCTGGATATCAGCATAGCGGAGCCGCGCATGGAGGCCATCGTCAGGGCGATCTATCTGCATGAAAGGATGAGCGGGATATAATTTGATTGCACTGGAGAGTTACGAAGAACAGCGTTCGATTCAGCAAGACTTGACATTTGTGGCAGCTGAAGCTGAGTTTACCCTGCGAAGTGTGGCGTTTGGTGCAGCGCAAATGGCAACCTTGGGTTTTATGAACGCTGACCACATCTATACAAATCTTGGGTTCATTCTTTCTGATGAGTGCGTTCACATAATAAAAACAGCTGTATTTCAGGATGTCTGAGCACTATATATATGTTGGGTTACTTGGGATATACAGGCCTGGGGGCTATGACCGCTGACAGCGGAAATGCAGTTACACCGGCGCATACCCAGGAATCTCTTCAGCCCGGGTGATCAAATTTACTCCATCAACTGCCGGAGATGTGTCCTATACATGCTGGATGTCTATGATCAGGAGCAAGATACGGATGGTAGACAAGCTGGATTAAGTCCTCCCGGCCCCGGGTCCGCATAACATGTGAAAATCTACCACATGCAATTTGGCATGTCCTGTAGACCGGGTGACCGGGGTGTGATAAAATGTCAATAGAGAATAGAGATGCTTCGGGAGGCCGGATGGATGCGGGTGGAAATGCAGTACCGCTGGATGGAGCCCCATGAATTTATCAGCATCAGGGAAAATTTCCAGGAAAGAGCGGGGGACATTCACTGCCATGAATTTATCGAGCTGGATTACATCCTCTCTGGAGAAGGGTACCAGGTCATCAATGGGGAATGCCGCTTGACGCGGACAGGAGATATGGTGCTGTTCGGCTTGGGTGACTGGCATATGCTCATTCCCAAGGGACGGATGACCCTCTGTAACTGCCTGATCAACCCGGATTACTTTATTCAAAGGATTGGCAAGGAATGGCTGACCTGTGGGGATGCAGACGGCATCCGGTTCAGAAACTGCAAGGCAGCTGCTTTCCAGGGAGAACTGAAGGAAGAAGTGGAGAGACTACTGCAGTGCATGCTTTGGGAATACCGGAACCGGACGGAACAGTATGCAGATATGATCACTGGCTTGTTGCGGACCCTCCTGATCCATTATCGGAATGCCCGCAAATCGGAAATGAGCTGCGGTCAGCGGCACCTGGGCGAGGAGCTGAAGCCGGCAGACAGCGCAGAGGATCTGATCCGTATCGTACCCAAACTGTTCCAGTATATCGATGCCAATTTTCAGAAACATGTCGGTTTAAAAGATGTGGCAAGGGTCGGCTATTACAACCCCACCTATTTCAGCAGCTATTTCAAAAAGAATTTTGGCCGCACATTGACGGATTTCATTCATTTCAAGCGATACCTGACTGCCCTGGACTACATGGTGAACACAAATCTCTCCATCGACGAGATCGCCTGTGAAGTCGGCTACTCAGACAAGAAACTTTTTTACAAAGTGATCCGGCAGTTCAGCGGTATGCTCCCCAGCCGCTGCCGGGAACTCTTCCGGAACAAGTACAAATCTTTTGCCCCCTTCAGTCTGGAAGATGAAGGACCCGGCCATCAACCCTCTGCGGGTGCCTGAGAGGACGCCGCAGACGTCAAATCTATAAATCTACTACAGACAACCGCCGGCATTGGGATTATATTAAGAATCATGATTCTACTGCTGCAGGATTTCAGCCTGCAGCAGAATCCCGATGGAGGTGCACTGCCGGAATGTCAATGAATAGGCCAGACCGAATTTCAAAGCCCAATATCCTTTTTATCATGACGGATGAACATCGAGCAGATACCCTGGGGTGTTATGGGACATCTTGGGCCAAAACCCCGCACATCGATGATTTGGCAAACCGTGGGATCCTGTTTGAAAATCATTTTGTCAACAGCCCGCAGTGCGTGCCCAGCAGGACCAGCATGCTTTCAGGCGTATACCCGCACCAGGCGGGGATCTATGATAATAAAGCCATTCATCAGTCATGGCCGGAGGGGCTGGTGAGCTTTCCTCAAATATTATCCAGGAACGGGTATCACACTGCAAATATAGGAAAAATCCATTATCCAAGAAATGAGGATATGTGGGATGAAAATCATGTATTTGTTGAGTTTCCGGAGGTGGCCAACCCGTACAGGCTGGGACCGGGCTATGATGAAAAAGAATATGAAGTCATACACAGGCACCATGAAAAAGACATTATATTATCTGGAAAATACCCGAACTTTG
>DOHE01000190.1 GCA_003535395.1 Clostridiales bacterium
GCAAAAAAACCATTATTGCTCTAAGAGAGCCCTCCCTGGGACCTGTCTTCGGGATCAAGGGCGGAGCCGCAGGAGGTGGTTATGCACAGGTCGTGCCCATGGAGGATATCAACCTTCATTTTACCGGGGATATGCATGCCATTGGAACTGCCAACAACCTACTGGCAGCCATGATCGATAACCATATTTACCAGGGGAATGCGCTGGGCATCGACCCGCGGAGGATCACATGGCGGCGATGCGTGGACATGAACGACCGGCAGCTGCGCTTCATGGTCAATGGACTTGGCGGGAAAGCCAACGGAGTGCCCCGGGAAGACGGGTATGATATCACAGTCGCATCGGAGATCATGGCCATATTGTGCCTTTCCAGAGATTTAGAGCATTTGAAGGAAAAACTTAAAAATATCATCATCGGATATACCCGTGAGGATACTCCAGTGACGGCCGGTCAGCTGAAAGCTCACGGAGCTATGGCAGCATTGCTCAAGGATGCTCTCAAGCCCAATCTCGTCCAGACGCTGGAGCATACTCCGGCTTTCGTTCACGGTGGACCGTTTGCAAATATTGCCCATGGCTGCAACAGCATCATGGCCACCCGGATGGCTTTGAAACTTGCAGACTATGTGGTGACGGAAGCAGGATTCGGGGCTGACCTGGGAGCAGAAAAATTTCTGGACATCAAATGCCGGATTGGCAAACTGGCTCCATCGGCTGTTGTCATCGTTGCAACGGTGAGAGCTCTGAAACATCACGGCGGAGTTTCCAAGGCAGAATTGTCTTCTGAAAATCTGGAAGCACTTAAAAAGGGCATCCCGAATCTGTTGAAACATATCGAGAACATAACGGTGAAATTCGGACTGCCGGCGGTAGTCGCCGTCAACCGTTTCCCCACGGATACAGAGGCGGAACTTCAACTCATCATCGACCAGTGCAGGCTATATGGAGTCAATGTGGCTTTGTCCGAAGTCTGGGGCAAGGGTTCGGAAGGCGGGGTCGAACTGGCCCGGGAAGTGGTCCGGCTGATTGACGAAGGCAGATCCAGTTTTAACTACATATACAGCGATGAAATGTGCTTGAAAGAAAAAATACAGGCGATCGTACGCAATATTTACGGCGGAGAGGGCGTGGATTATTCTCCTGCTGCATTGAAAGAGATCACGAAGCTGGAAGAAATGGGTTTTGGGAAGCTTCCGGTCTGCATGGCAAAAACTCAGTATTCTCTGTCAGATGATCCTTTGAAGCTGGGACGCCCGGAACACTTCAATGTAACGGTCCGAAGCGTCAAGGTGTCCGCCGGGGCAGGCTTTGTGGTGGCGATCACCGGAGAAATCATGACCATGCCCGGGCTGCCTAAAGTTCCGTCTGCGGAGAGCATCGATGTGGACGCTTCAGGGAAAATATCCGGGCTGTTCTGAAATCCCATGAAAATCAGCCTGAAATCGGGGAGTGTGGGGAATGATCGCTATCTACGGAAGCCCGCGCAAAGGCGGTAACTCGGAGATTTTGCTTGATGCGTTTTTGGGACCGGTGGAACCCAAAATGAAAGTTGTAAAATTCCGCCTTGGGGAAATGGAACTTCAGCCCTGTATTTCCTGTGGACACTGCAGCCAGTATGGGAAATGCATTTTCAACGATGACATTGAAGAGTTGTTTCAGGCGATCGAATCATCCGACAAACTGGTCATCGCCTCACCGATATTCTTTACCACGGTCCCGGCACAGGTCAAATCCTTTGTGGACAGAGCACAGTCTTATTGGGAGAGAAAGCGTCTGGCTGACAAGGATACCCGGCTTCCGGCCAAAAAAGGATTTTTTCTGGCAGTCGGGGCAATGAAAACAGAGCGTTATTTTCAAAATGCACGAATGGTGATCAAAAGCCTGATGAACACCCTGGATATCTCTTATACCGGAGAGCTGTTTTACCCGGGAGTCGATGCGAAAGGTGCGATCCGGGATATCCCCGGGGCTCTGGACCAAGCAGAGGCCGCCGGCGCGGTCTTTGCTGCTGATCTCTGAAATTCACCCTGCCTCCCTGTGCGGAATACTATGTCGTAAGGTCCGCCGGGGAGGTTTTTTGTTTGGATATAAAAAAATACAAACGCATTCAGCGTGTGCAGGCGATCATCATTTTATGCAATGCCGCCGTAGCCGCTGTCAAGCTGATCTGCGGCCGGATCATCCATTCATCCGCNNGACTGCGGACGGGATGCATTCCCTTATGGATGGAATGAATAATGTCGTGGGGATCGCAGGGATCTATCTGTCCTTTCGCCCCAAAGATGAAAAACACCCATACGGTCACAGAAAATATGAAACCATGACCACCCTGATCATAGGCGGTATTCTGGCAGCCATCTCTTTTCAGCTGGCGATTGGAGCGATACGGCGTTTCAAAGAACCGGTCACGCCGGATGTCGGAATCGAAAGCTTCCTTGTGATGATCATCACGATCGCAGTCAATGTGCTGATCACGATTTATGAAACAGGACAGGGGAAAAGACTTCAAAATGATTTTCTGATATCCGATGCCATGCATACCTTAAGCGATGTTTTNNACCTGTCGGTGACCGGTACACTGGTCGCTGCGTGGTTCGGCCTGCTGTGGGTGGATCCTCTGGTCACCGGCATCATCGCTGTTTTGATCGCCAGGGCGGCTCTTGGCATCATATGCAAAAGTGCGGATGTGCTGTGCGATGCCAAGGTATTGGATCCTGAAGAGATTATGATCGTGGTGAGGAAAGTGGAAGGGGTTTTCAGCTGCCACCATGTCCGTTCACACGGGCTGAAAGATGATATTCACATCGACCTGCATGTTACGGCCAGCCAATACATGGATCTGGANNAGCCATCAGATCGATCAAGCCGTCAAATCAGGTTTCCCCGGAGTCACCGATGTATCCGTGCATGTTGAACCCCCGCCGGAAAGAAGAGGCACATCTCATTTGCAATAAATTGTTTTATGTTTTATCGTTTTTCGAACTGGCTGTTGTAAAGATTGGCATAAAAACCTCCCTTTGACAACAGATCTTCATGCCGGTCCTGTTCCACGATATCTCCATTATCCATGACCAGGATCAGGTCCGCATTACGGATCGTGGACAGGCGGTGGGCTA
>DOHE01000053.1 GCA_003535395.1 Clostridiales bacterium
AATAAAGGCAGGCTAAGTGAAAAAGATATCGACGAAGTTCTGCGGCAGATACGTTTAGCTCTGTTAGAAGCCGATGTCAATTTCAAGGTGGTGAAGTCGTTTCTAGCTGCTGTGAGGGAAAAGGCTATAACTGCTAAAGTTTTAGAAAGCCTGGCTCCGGCCCAGCAGATGATAAAGATTGTAAATGAAGAGCTTATAGCCATCTTGGGTGGGTCCCTCAGTCAGCTAAAAGAAGCTAACCGGCCGCCTTCGATTATCATGCTCGTCGGCTTACAAGGTTCAGGAAAGACCACCACTGCGGCTAAGTTGGCTATGCACCTAAAGTATGCCGGACAACGTCCTTTGCTGGTGGCTGCTGATATCAGGAGGCCGGCCGCTATTGATCAACTAGTTGTTCTGGGCAAACAGCTTGATATCCCCGTTTACCAGGAAGGCGATAAGATATCGCCGCTAACGATTTGTAAAAATGCGCTGAAAAAGGCTGATGAACTTGCTGCTACCTGGGTGGTTATTGATACTCAGGGCAGGTTGCACATTGACGATGAACTGATGGGGGAACTAACTCAACTAAGGAGCGAGATTTCGCCATCAGAGATAATCCTGGTGGTGGATGCCATGACCGGGCAGGATGCAGTGAATGCTGCCGGCTCCTTTCATGAGCAGCTGGGGATCGACGGAATCATCATCACCAAGCTGGACAGTGATACCCGGGGCGGGGCGGCACTTACAGTCAAAGCCGTGACCGGATGCCCGGTCAAATTTGCCGGCATCGGGGAAAAATTGGATGAGCTGGAGCCCTTTCATCCGGAACGGATGGCATCCCGGATCCTGGGAATGGGGGATGTACTTTCCTTAATTGAAAAAGCTCAGGAATCCCTGGATGAAAAAAAGGCAGCCGATCTGGAACGAAAACTGAAAACTGACCGGTTTACGCTGGTTGATTATCTGGAACAGATGCAGCAGCTCAAGAAAATGGGACCTTTAAACAAAATTCTGGGTATGCTGCCGGGGATCAATATCAAACAATTGGAAAATGCAGGGATCGACGAAAAGAAAATGGCCCGTACAGAAGCCATCATCCTTTCTATGACCCAAAAGGAAAGACTGGATCCTGCCCTGCTCAATTTCTCAAGGAAGAAGCGGGTGGCTGCCGGCAGCGGTACCTCGGTACAGGATATCAATATCCTGCTCAAAGGATACGAGGACATGCGAAAACTGTTCAAACAGATGAATCAGGGCAGCAGGCGCGGGCCCCTGGCCGGGGGCGGACGGAATCCTTTTGGCGGATTCCGGTTTTAAAAGGTATCAAACGGGAGGAACAAAGCCAAGCCGTTTCATACAATATACACGCAAGACCAAAACAAAGGAGTGAGTGATATGGCAGTGAAAATCAGGTTACGAAGAATGGGAGCCAAAAAATCACCGTATTACCGCGTGGTAGTGGCTGATTCCAGGTATCCCCGGGATGGCCGGTTCATCGAGGAAATCGGGATGTATGATCCCACGGTCGAACCCTCCTATATCAAAATCGACCTGGAAAAAGCAAAAACCTGGATCAAAAACGGTGCGCAGCCTACTGATTCAGTTAAAAATCTTTTAAACCGGGCTGGAATGGAAAAATGAAAGTCATGTAATGGAGGTCAAGAGCATGGAACAATTGCTGCTGGACATAGCCAAAGCACTGGTGGATTACCCGGATCAGGTTTCGGTCAGCTCCCGCATGTCAGAAGATGGCGGCATGATGGTATTGGAACTGTCTGTTGCCCCCGAGGACATGGGAAAAGTGATCGGAAGAAACGGGAAAATCGCCAGGGCTTTACGATCGGTCATCAAAGCTGCATCCATCCATAACAGTTTGAGATGCACCCTGGAGATCATCTGACATTATTTAAGATGCATCCTGGAGATCATCTGACATTACAGGAGAGAACATCATGCTGACGAAGGCTCCGAAAGGCACACGGGACATTCTCCCCGGGGAGACTGCCGCCTGGCGTAAAATTGAAGGAGTACTGCATGAACTGGCCACACTTTACGGATATGAGGAAATCCGCACACCTGTCTTTGAGCACACGGAACTTTTTCAAAGAAGTGTAGGAGATACCACAGATATTGTCCAGAAGGAAATGTACACGTTTCCGGACAAGGCCGGGCGCAGCCTCACCCTTCGGCCCGAAGGCACCGCCGGTGTCGTGCGCAGTTTCATTGAGCAGGGTATGACATCCCTGGCCATGCCGGTCAGGTTGTATTATCTGATTTCTGCTTACCGGTATGAAAATGTCCAAAAGGGCAGGTACCGTGAATTTCACCAGTTTGGGGCAGAAGCTTTCGGCGCTCCCGGCCCGGACATCGATGCTGAGGTGATCAGCCTGCTTTGGCTGCTGTTTGAGCGCCTGGGTATAAAACAGGTCCAGCTGAATATCAACAGCATCGGCTGCCCGGTTTGCCGAAGGGCTTACCAGGAACGCCTGAAGACATTCTTTGTGGATTCCGGGAAGAATCTTTGCCAAACCTGTTTGGGGCGGCTCAACCGCAACCCTATGCGCATCCTGGACTGCAAGGAAGCAGAGTGCCGGACAGCCAGCGCTCATGCCCCCGATCTGCTTGATTTTGTGTGCGGGAGCTGCCGCGACCATTTCGATGGGTTGCAGCAGGGTCTTGTCCGACTTCAGATCCCATATCAAATCGATAAGCGGATCGTCCGTGGCCTGGATTATTATACCCGAACCGTGTTTGAGTTTGTGTCGGACAGCATCGGCGCCCAGGGGACCGTCTGCGGCGGAGGCCGGTATGATGGGCTTGTGGAGGAGTGTGGAGGAGCCCGGGTCCCCGGGATCGGGTTCGGCCTTGGCCTGGAACGGCTTTTCCTTCAAATGGAAAGTGAAGGTGTCTCCCTGACCGACGAAGAAAAGCCAAAAGTATTCCTGGTTGCCGCGGAAGCGACGGCCATCCCGTTTATCGATGGACTGGCCTATGCGCTGCGCAGACGGGGGATCCGTACAGACCGGGAACTTACCGGCCGAAGTTTGAAAGCACAGATGAAATACGCGGGTAAAACCGGAGTTCGTTATGTGGTGGTGATCGGCGGCGACGAGATCGCCTCCGGCTCTGCAACTCTGAAAGACATGGATACGGGGGAAACTGTTCCGGTGAGTCTGGATCCGGAAGCCCTTAAGAATGTGATTGCCAGGGAGATGTGACGATGAGCGGAACATTAAAAAACGAAACATTGAAAGGTTTTAAAAGAAGCATGCGCTGCGGTGAATTGACCAGGGTCAGCGTTGGCCGGAAAGTGACGGTCATGGGCTGGGTCCATCGCCGCCGGAACCTGGGGAGCATGATCTTTGTTGATCTGAGGGACCGTACCGGGCTTTTGCAGATCGTGTTTTATGAATCCGGAGACAAAGAACTTTTTGAAACGGCCCAGTCTCTTCGAAGCGAATTTGTCGTCGCTGTAACAGGGACAGTGATCCCCCGTACCGGCGATATGATCAACACCCGGATGCCTACGGGAGAAGTTGAGGTAAAGGCCGAAGAACTGCGGGTTTTGAGCCGGGCGGAAACCACCCCCAT
>DOHE01000229.1 GCA_003535395.1 Clostridiales bacterium
CGTTGGCTCGACAAAGACCAACTGGATATTGGTGCAATGTCGGGAGCGTTCTTTGAGACGTTTGTTGTTTGTGAGATACTGAAGAGCTTCCACAACTGTGGTCTTGACCCACGCAACTATCTGTACTTCTACAGGGATATAGACGGCCGCGAGATTGACCTAATCATATCCGCAAACGGCAAGCTTCACCCGATTGAAATTAAAAAAGGAGCCAGCCCATCAAAGAGCGATATCAACGCATTCAAGCAGCTCGATAAGGACACAACAAACATCCGAGCCGAGGGCGGTATCATCTGTATGAGTGAGGGCTTGCTGCCGCTGACCGACAAAGATTCTATAATTCCGATTGAATACATTTGACAACCGAGCAGGAATAGACTGACCGCCGCAGTAAAACGCGGCGGTTTCGTCTGCCTTTTATGGTTTACATTCTATCCACCGAGAAAATAGCCGAACAACGGCANNACTACCGTGACATCGGCGTCATCGGTGCCTTCGCCGAAGAAGCCGAGAAAATAGCCGAACAACGGCAAAGGCAGACAGCTTGATCTGCTGTCTGCCTCACCTGATACCCACAGATTGAAAAAATATCCCTGTGAGAACCCGCTTAATGCTCTCCCCTTTTTAATTATGGGTTTCGTTGACCATTTCCAGTAATTTTTATTCCTGGCCTTCGGATTCGGTTGCGTTTTCAGTAAAAATAAAGTTAACTGGTTTCATGGGACTTACCGTGGAAATAGCGTGTTTGTAAACCATTTGCTGGCGTCCATCTGAATCAATCACGACGGTAAAATTATCAAAACCCTTTACAGTGCCTTTCAACTGAAACCCATTGGTAAGGTAGATTGTAACAAGAAGGTGTTCTTTCCTCACCTGGTTTAAAAATACATCCTGCAGGTTTATGATCGTCTTGTTCATGCTGTCATCCTCCATCCGAATCAGTTCACGGTGTTAGTTTTATTATACCTTCCGGCTGGAAGAATGCAACTCTTTTTGAATATTCCGGGCAATAGTCCGGGCATCGTCCATAGCCTGAACATCCAGCCATTCCACTTCCTCCATATGGTTAAACCAGGTCATCTGACGTTTTGCATACCGCCGGGTTTGCATCTTGATCTGCTCCACCGCGTCATTGAGGGAACCGTTTCCGTCCAGATACCGGACCAGTTCCTTGTATCCGATAGCCTGGGCCGCAGTCGTCCCTGGCTGAAGATATCCCTGGTTGCGCAACTGGATCACTTCCTGCAGAAGACCGGAACGCATCATGTCATCCACCCGTTTGTTGATCCGATCATAAAGCCGTGCGCGGTCTGTCCTAAGTCCAAAGACCCGGTAATGAAAGGGTCCGGGATCTTTTTGCGATCTTCGGTCATGCTCAGTCTGTGTTATCCCCGTACTCAGATATACTTCGAGAGCACGGAGCACCCGTTTCCGGTCATTTACATGCAGACGGACCGCTGACTCCGGATCAATCCCGACCAGCCGGCGATGCATAAGCTCATCGCCAAGGTCCTGTGACTCTGCTTTCAATCTTTCCCGGATATCGGGACAGACAGCAGCAGGAGAATATACGATTCCCCGGACCAAAGCCTTGATATAAAGTCCGGTCCCACCGGCAAGAACAGGAAGCCGTCCGCGATTTAGGATCTCTGTTATCAAAGATACAGCCTGTTCCTTGTATGAGGCAACACTGAAATCCTGGTCCGGAGACAGGATATCTGTCATATGGTGGGGAATCCCCTTCATATCCGAGATCGTGGGCTTGGCTGTACCAATGTCCATCCCTCGGTATACCATCATGGAATCCGCTGAAACGATCTCCCCTTGCATCATGAGCGCAAGTTCTACTGCAACTGCGCTTTTACCGGACGCGGTGGGACCTGTGATCACCACCACCGGCGGGACTTGATCGATCATAGGATCCTCTTGAACAGTTTTTCAAGATCCCTTTTTGTCATTTTAAGCAAAACCGGCCTTCCATGTGGGCAGGTATAAGGATTTTCCATCCCGTTAAGACGCTTGATCAGAGTCTCTACTTCATGCTCTTTCAGGGGTTGGTTGGCTTTCACAGCCGCTTTGCAGGCAGTTTTGTACAATTTTTCCATGTTCCCGGAAATCAATGATGCAAAAGCTGCTGATTGCTCCTGATCCTGCTGCAGATTATCAAGCAGTGACGAAAACACAACCCGATGATCATAAGATTGCCCAAGTGCAGGAATCTGATTCAGACGCAATGTGCCAGGTCCAAACCGGGTAAAATCGAATCCTGCATGCTGAAGAATCTGTATATGATCAAAGGCGGTTTTTTCAAGAGCGCTGCCTACCTCAAGCACATCCCCGTCCAGAAGAAGCTGTGCTGGATGCGGCTGGTCCGGATCATCCTCATGAGCAAGGCGCTGTCTCAGTTCTTCAAAAAGGATCCGTTCATGAGCGGCATGCTGATCGATGAGTATCAAAAAGTCCCGGGACTCAAAAAGCAGGTAGGTATCAAAAAGAGAGCATGCATAGCATGCCCCATTCAGGATCTCATACAGAGAATTTTCCCCTGCAGACGGATGGGTGATCTTGGCGGCAACTTCCTTCATAGGAAGGCCAGAAGGATTCA
>DOHE01000101.1 GCA_003535395.1 Clostridiales bacterium
CAGATGATGCTAAAAATGTCAGCGGGGAGCTTAACAAAAACGGTTTTCGGGTAACCCGGCTCAATTCTTCAGGAGGTTTTCTGAAAACCGGCAATGTCACCCTGATGCTGGGCGTGCAGGACGGGGACCTGGACAAAGCTGTCAAGACCATAAAACGCCATTCCCGGGTTCGCAGGCAGGTGACGGGACCTGCTCCGGCAACGGATCATACACTGCCGTCCTTTTCCGCTTTCAATGCTGTCATGGGTGACAATGAAGATGCCGCACCCCGGTTTTTTTCAGACCAGATGACGGAGATCACCGTAGGCGGTGCCACCATATTCATCACCAATGTGGAGAAATTTGCTTAAGTCCTAGCCGATCTGAGCCAGGTCATAGGGTGTTTCCTGGTACACATAGTAGTTGAGCCAGTTGGAATACAGCAGATTGGCATGTCCCCTCCACTGAACGAGGGGCGGGTTTTGGGGGTCATTATCCGGAAAATAGTTTTTGGGTATCTGGATCGGAAGTCCCTTCCCCAAATCCCGCAAATACTCTTTATTCAGTGTGTTCGCATCATACTCCGGGTGCCCGGTGACATAGATCTGCCTTCCGTCCCGGGTGGCCGCCATGTACAGCCCCGCTTCGTCGGACTGCGCCAGGATGCATATCTCAGGGTGCAGTTTAAGATCCTCGGTACGGATGCCGGTATGCCGTGAATGGGGGGCCATGAACACATCATCAAATCCCCGCAGCAGTTTGATCCGGGGTTCCACGACCTGGTGGGGGAAAATGCCGAACATTTTCCGGTCCAGAGGGTGCTTGCCGATCCCGTAATGATGATACAATCCCGCCTGGGCTCCCCAGCAGATATGCAAAGTGGAAGTCACATTGCTCCTGGTCCATTCCAGGATCTCCCGAAGTTCCTCCCAGTAAGCCACATCCTCAAATTCCATGTGCTCCACCGGCGCTCCCGTGATGATCATTCCGTCAAATTTTCGGTGCCGGATCTGCCCGAAAGTTTCATAAAAGGCGATCAGGTGATCATCCGGGGTGTTTTTGGAGGTATAGGATGCCGGGTGGATAAGCTCGACCTCTACTTGTAGCGGGCTGTTTCCCAGAAGTCGAAGCAGCTGTGTCTCCGTTTCGATTTTTGTAGGCATCAAATTCAATATCACGATATAAAGAGGGCGGATATCCTGATGGTACGCCCTCTCTTCATCCATGACAAATATGTTTTCGCTGTTCAAAACAGCCGATGCCGGCAGATTGACAGGTATCTTGATCGGCATGTGCGACTCCTAATCCGGTACTGAAATGAAAATGGCGTCCCCGGCAGGAATCGAACCCGCATCAAAGGAACCGGAATCCTTTACCTTATCCATTAGGCCACGGGGACACCAATATTTAAAACATGAATAATATACATTATCCGCTCTGAATCGTCAAGCTTGTTTCCACATCTTCGCCGCCAGGACCAGCATGTCGTCCGGGACTGCTCCGTCCGGCGATGTCAGGGATGCCCTGCTGACAAGCATGTCTGCCAGTTCCTGGGGATTGGAGAGGGGAAGCGCTTCGAGCAAGGCGGCGATGTCTCCCGCATCCCCCTTGAATGCTTCGTATACGCCATCGGTCATGAGCAGCACGATTTCACCGTCCTGCAGCTGCCGTTCCATGATTTCCAGATCCACATCCTCGAGGATGCCTGCCGGCAACTGGAAACTGCGTATGCATTCCACCCCGTCCCGCCGCTTAATGAACCCGGGCGCCGCTCCCGCCTTTGCAAACCGGGCCCGTCCGTTTTGGGTATCGATGCTCACTACATCCAATGTGGCAAATGACTCGTGATCTGCGCAGGAAGACAGCGTGGAGTTGATCAGCCGGATCGCCTGCTCCCGGTCAAATCCGGAACTTAAGTATCCTTCCAGCAGGTTTACCGCCGTATTGCTAAGGATCGCCGCCTTCCCGCCGGACCCCATGCCGTCACTGACCGCAGCCGTATAAACTCCGTCATCCCCCGTCATGAATATGCAGCTGTCCCCGCATACTGTTCCCCCTGTCTTGGTGCGTTGGGCGACTCCCGTGAGCACTTTGAAGGGAAGTTTCTGCACCAGGTGCAGCGCACAACTGCCGGATTTAGGATCGCACCTGCAGCCCTCATCCGCTTTGGCCACCGCACAACCCAGCAGTGCGGATACTGTTTTTTCGGCGATCCGGATGCACTGGCGCCTGCCCCCGCATCCCGAATGGGTGATGATCACTTCCCGGCGTCCGGTAATATTGTACCAGAGTACCACATCCGATACGCTCATGCCTTTGCTTTCCAGCACCGTCCGGATTTCCTCCCCGGTTTCATTTCTGGCCCAGGTCCCGGCGTTTTGGCCCAGTTCTCCGGAGAAGACGGATAATGCCTCGGCAATGCCATCCATCTGATGCGCCGCGTTTTTTCTGCAGTGCCTGAGCCGTTCCTCCCACGCCCGTTCCAGCCGGTGCATCTCCATGCTCCGGAACAGTTCCTCAACAATCCGGGACAAATACCCGCAGCGTTTGCCCAAATCAACCGGATAATCATCCGGGCTCACCCGGCCCTGGTGATCGATGCGGCCCAGCAGCGACATCACCTCCTGGTAGGTCTGGAAAAAGTTTCTTTCCCAGCAGTGGGCTTTCAGGCTGCAGTCCCGACATACCCTGGCAACCGTGAGATCGATGAGCCTGGCTGTTTCTTCCCGTAAATTCACCTCCGCCATGTCTCCTTCCATCGTCTTAAAAACCCCTGCCAGCTGCCGGAACACCTGGGAAAAATCCCGCATCCGCCCGGCAATGCGCTGCTGAAACAGCCGACTGGCCGGGTCATTGTTTTCCGCCTCCTCTCTCTCCCGGGACAGATATCCGGGGAGGGACTCCAGGATCCGTCGGGGCACCAGAATGAATAGCAGAGCCGCTGAAGCGATATCCCGGAAATAATGGATAGAGACCGCAGATGTATTTAAATAGAATGTGATGACCGCATTCCCCAGCAGAAATCCCAGGATCGCTCCCGGCCTGCCCATTTTTCGGAAAATACCGCAAAGCAGTCCACAAAACGCATAAAGCGCTGAAATCACAGGATGTGCTGTGGTGGTCATAATCATCACGATTCCGGCAGTCACTCCGGAGGAGGATCCTACCCCCGGCCCGTACCGATAGGCAAACAGCAGGATGAAAAATACAGTGAGGATGGTTCCTGCAGGGATCCCGGAAAATACCACTCCGGAAAGCCCGGATAATGCAAAGAAGAGCAAAAAGGAAAAACTGACAGCCTGATCCTGGGACATCTGCCGAAGCCTCCCCTCCCCGGACCCCAGGGCGGAAAGCGCCAGAAATGCGCCCTTGAACGCGTAGCTCATGGCAAGCGCCATAAAGGCATGCAGCAGTGCGGACAGGTAATCATAGGTATATCCCCCGCGGATCAGCGTCCCCAGGATCTCCACGACCAGCACTCCGGCTGCTGCCGCCAGAGGATGCACCAGGTTGTGTTCCCGGGAAGGGAAAAGCCGCTGGTATGCCGTAAATCCAAGGAATACTCCAGCCAGGGGCAGTAAACTCTTCGCCTCCCCGGCAGTCAGCATGCCGAAGCCCATAGTGAAAAACAGCAGCAGCCGGTTTACCGGGATCAGACCCAGACCGGACAGAAATGCCGCACATAAAGGCAGTGCAAGTCCTTCCGCATCAGAGCGACCCATCAG
Source organism: Clostridiales bacterium (assembly GCA_003535395.1). Taxonomy (GTDB): domain Bacteria; phylum Bacillota; class Clostridia; order UBA8921; family UBA8921; genus UBA8921. The sequence goes on from DOHE01000101.1 coordinate 3,705, forward strand.
AAAAGACAGCGGGAGAGTTGCCAGGATCAGGGGATGTGCCAGCTTTCCGATCTTTGTTTTGGCCGGGATCATGGCCAGAGGCTGCAGAGTATCTGCCATTTTGTGTACTTCCTTTCTCTTTTGTCTTTTGTGCGTGTGATACATGAAAAGTATACAGGGAAGCAGTTGTCACAGTATGCCGGTTCCCGCCGGTGTGAAATACGCAAAATCAGACAGGCCCCCGGAGAGAAGCGGGATATTCTGCAAACAAAAACCGGCAGGGAACAGATCCCCCGCCGGTTCGTTTCATCGCCTGTATTCACCGGCTTCGTTTGCCGGTAAGGATTGATGGTTTCTCAGTAATCGTAGTCCGGATTGGCTGCCGGAGCGGGTGGTGCCTTTTTCTCCGGCTTTTCGGCAATACCGCTTTCCGTGGTGAGCAGCATGGCGGAAGCGGAAGCGGCATTTTGAAGCGCATACCGTGTCACCTTGGTGGGATCCACGATACCGGCTGCCCGAAGATCAACGTAGGTTTCGTTCAGCGCATCAAATCCTGTGCCGTTTTTGGCATTTCTCACCTTATTCAGTACCACAGAGCCATCGTGCCCTGCATTGATCGCGATTTGACGCAGGGGCTCTTCCAACGCTCTAATGACGATCATAGCCCCGGTTTTTTCATCTCCGTGTAGAGCCTTGACCATTTTCTCCAGTTCCGGAATGGCCAGGACATAAGCGGTGCCACCTCCGGCAACGATGCCTTCCTCCACAGCGGCTTTCGTTGAATTGAGGGCATCCTCGATGCGCAGCTTCTTCTCCTTCATTTCGACTTCTGTTGCTGCTCCGACCTTGATGACCCCAACACCGCCAGACAACTTTGCCAGTCTTTCATTCAGCTTCTCCTTGTCATAGCTGGAAGTGGTGGTTTCGATCTGCTTTTTAATGGATTCAGCCCGGGCCCTGATCATGGCGGAATCGCCGGATCCGTCCACGATGATGGTATTCTCCTTTTGGACTTTGACAGAACCTGCGCGGCCCAGCCATTCCTTCTTCACTTCTTTCAGCGCCATACCAGTCTCTTCGGAAATCACCATGCCCCCGGTCAGGATTGCAATATCCTGCAGCATTTCCTTGCGCCGGTCCCCGTATCCGGGAGCTTTGACTGCAACGCAGTTCAAAATGCCTCTTAACTTGTTGACGATAAGGGTGGCCAGAGCCTCTCCTTCAATGTCCTCTGCAATGATCAAAAGGCGTCCGCCTTCTTTGATGATCATTTCCAGACAGGGAAGCAGTTCCTGGATGCTGCTTATTTTTTTGTCAGTGATCAGGATGTAGGGATTTTCCAGCACTGCTTCCATTTTGTCGTTATTTGTAACCATATAGGGAGATATATACCCCCGGTCAAACTGCATGCCTTCCACGATATCTACAAAAGTATCGGAAGTTTTGCCTTCTTCGATGGTGATGACCCCGTTGCTGGTCACTTTTTCCATCGCATCGGCGATAAGTTCCCCGATTTGGGAATCCCCGGAGGAGATTGTCGCCACATAGGCCATATCCTTCCGGCCGTTGATCTGCTGACTTTCTGCCTTGATGACATCCACAGCGGCCTGAACGGCTTTTTCGATGCCCCGCTTCAGGATGATCGGGTTGGCTCCTGCTACGATATTCCGCATCCCTTCCCGGATAATGGCCTGAGCCAGCAGGGTTGCCGTGGTTGTCCCGTCTCCGGCAACATCATTGGTCTTGCTGGCCACTTCCTTCACCATTTGGGCTCCCATGTTTTCATAGGGATCCGGCAATTCAATTTCCTTGGCAATAGTGACACCGTCATTGGTAATGAGAGGTGCTCCGTATTTTTTGTCCAGCACCACATTCCGGCCCTTGGGTCCCAGGGTTATCTTTACAGTGTCTGCCAGCTTGTTGACGCCTCTCTCCAGAGCTCGGCGGGCTTCTTCATTGAATACAATCATCTTTGCTGCCATCTTGCGTTCCTCCCGATAATGATTTGCGTTAGCACTCATCCTGGATGAGTGCTAACAAAACATATTGTATAAAGGCAGCCAAACTTTGTCAATAGGTTTTTCCATCGAAATCTTCATTGAATGAGGGTATTGAATGATTGGTTAATAGGCAAAGTAAGTGCGACCTTTGAAAGAGTAAAGGAGACAGAGTCTACTTAAGTTGAATGATTCAGTGAATTTTCACGATTGCATGTTGCATTTTTGCCATGCGTTTGCTATCATATTCAAGCACGAGGCGGCGTAGCTCAGTTGGTCAGAGCATTCGGTTCATACCCGAAGTGTCGTTGGTTCAACTCCGACCGCCGCTACCAGCAGACGGCACTCATCCAGGACCGCATCCACTGTCCGGATGAGTGTCGTTTATTTTCCAGGATATCCCGGTCCGTCCGGCAAGGAGTGATCCCTTTTTATGATGAAAACAAAGGGTAGGATCCAGGGGGGGAAAATCCTTTTCAGCGCCCTTTCGCGGCCTGGGCTCCTGCCCGGGCTGGCTCTGATGATTGGCATCCTGGTCCGTGTAATCGCTTTCGGTGCGGTCCCGGGAGGGTTGAACCAGGACGAGGCTTCCATCGGTTACGAGGCATGGGCGATCCTGTATCACGGCATAGACCGGACCGGCAACACTTTTCCTGTGCATCTGGTTTCCTGGGGCAGCGGGCAGAATGCGCTGTATGCCTATCTGAGCATGCCATTTATCGCTCTGTTCGGCCTGTCAGTGACCACTACGCGGATGGTCAACCTGGTGCTGGGGATCCTGTCCATCCCCGTCTTTTACGGCCTGGTCAAGCAGGTTGCCGGGAAACGGACTGCCGGGGCCGCTGCTTTGGTGCTGGCCACCTGCCCCTGGCATATTATCCTTAGCCGCTGGGGTTTGGAATCCAATATTTTTCCGGCAGTGTTTCTGTTTGCCGCATATTTTCTGGCCAAATCCCGGTCCCGGCCCTGGTTGCTGCTGCCCTTTGGCATCCTGTCTGCGCTCTGCTTGTATGCGTATGGCACCGCCTACCTGTTTGTGCCGCTGTTCCTGCTGCTGCTGGCTCTGACCGAAGCATTCCGCGCCTGGTCCTCCCGGAGCCTGCCCTGGTATTTTACACGGCAGTACCTGGCTCCTGTGACGGTATCGGGACTTGCTTTCCTGCTGACAGCCCTGCCTGTCATCCTTTTTCTTGTGATCAACCGGACGGGGCTGCCGGAGATGAAGCTGCTGGGATTTACCCTTCCGCTGCTGGAGGGTCCGCCCCGGTACACCTCCATCCTGTCCGGCACGCCGATTTTTGAGAACCTGGCTGCTTTGTTTAAACTGCTTTGGAACCAGGATGATGGACTGCTGTGGAATACACTGCCCGGATTTGGGCATCTCTACCCGGTGGGTCTGTTCCTGGCCTTCGCCGGCATCACTGCTGCGCTCATCAAGTGGCTGTTTCAAAAGGTTCGTGCGCTCCGCCAAAATCCGCAGCGGGTCCCGGCGGTTCCGCTGTCCGCCTCAGGGAGTCCGCCGCCGGCCCCGGGAGGTCCACCGGCTTCAATGGCCATGCAGATCTTTCCTCTTTGGCTCATCTGTGCCGTCGCCGTGGCGGCCGTTTCCTCTATCAACACCAACCGGATCAACATCCTGTTCCCGGCGCTGGTTTTCTATGCTGCTGCTGCCTTCAGCGCACTGCCCTGGAAGAAGTTGCAGGGAAAACTGCTAAAGGGAAGCATAGCCGGAGTGTACTGCCTTTTTTTCATTATATTTCTGGTCACATATTTCACTTCCTTTGCGGACCAGATCCGCAGGGAGTTCAACGCCTCTTTTGATGAAGCCCTGGTGTATGCCATCAGCCTGCCGGGGTACCGGGAAGTCTATATCTCCGGTAATGCAAACTCCCCTTACATACAGCCTTATATCCGCACTCTTTTCTATACCCGGGAAGATCCCCGTGCTTATCTGGATACCCGTGTCTATATCAATCCGGGAGATGAATTCCAGTATGTGGAGAGTTTCGGACGTTTTCATTTCAGCCTGCCTGAAAACATCAGGCACGGCTGTGTCTATATCACGACCGCGGATCCTGCAGAGAAGGCACGGCTGGTCCGGGGCGGGTTTGAGGAAGCTGTTTTTGACGGTTATTCGGTGTACTACGATCCCGGTTTCTGAAGTCTTGAAATCTGGGGAGTCGGGAAAGTCCGAAGGAAGTCCGGAGGAAGTCTGGAGGAAGTCTGTCGGGTGCTTGACGATTTCGTCTGGGTCGTGTAGAATGTTTTTGCTGCGGGCGGTTAGCTCAGTTGGTTAGAGTACATGCTTGACATGCATGGGGTCGCTGGTTCGAGCCCAGTACTGCCCACCAATACAAAGAGAGCGGGTTTCCTTCCACAGGAGACCCGCTTCTGTTTCCTGGCTGCAGGATTCCGAAGAAGCTGGAAGAGTCGTGCATGGGTTTTCCGGGAAGGGGGTCGCAGGGTTGGAATATTTTCACATAACGCCGGACCGCGGGTTTTTGGAGGATCCTGTGTCTTCCTTTCTCGACGGCCTCACCCTGACCTTAAACCGGGCCGGTCATCAGGAAAGGGATGCCACGGCTCAGTGCGGGGACCGGATCGGGGGAGATTTTGAGATCATTTTCCTGGTAGGGGGGGAAAGCACCATCACCATCGGAAATCTCCAGCGCCAGGTGCACCCGGGCGACCTGGTGCTCATCCCACCTTTTACAAAAAATAAAATCCAGACTACCCGGGAAAATCCCCATGATAATTTCTGGTTTCACTTTGATTTGTATCCGGTCTATCGGCATACCGGGTTCCTGGACCGTATGGGCTGCAGCTCCGGGAACGGTTCCCTGCTTCACATCGGACTTGCGAACAGCCTGCCCCATATGGCCAGCCTTGCAGGTTCGGAAATGATAGAACGGAGACCGGGATTTCACCTGGTGCTCAAATCCGTGCTGCTGAACCTGATTATTGCCGGAATGCGGCAATGTCTGTCAGAACAGGTCAGCCCGGGAATGGCGGCTCCAATAGCTTTAACCCCGCTGTATCCGGTACTGGACCGTGCCTTCGAATACATCCGGCAGCATATCGGGGAGAGATTCTTCATACCCGATTTGTGCCGGCACCTGGCGGTGAGTGAATCCTTTCTCGACAAGGTTTTCAAAGAGATCCTCAACACCTCCCCAGGAAAATACATACAGTTCATGAAGATTAAACATGCCGAACAGCTGCTCAAAGTCCAGGGCTTAAGCGTGCTGGAGGTATCAAACCGTCTGGGTTTCTCCTCCCCGTTTTATTTCAGCAGTGTCTTTCGCAGGCATTTTGGCCTGTCCCCCACCCGTTATCTTCGCCAGTGCAACTGAGCGCGGATCATCAACAAAACAATCGCACGATCCCACTATACGGAAATTTATAGGTTTTGTGTGAAATCCTCTATGGAATTTTACAGAAGTGCCGGATATACTGCCTTCAGACGCTTTATAAGGGGGGTTTTGGCATGGGGATCGATTTTGGTCCGGAGCGCTGGGCCGCGATCAAACAAAATTATGGAAGATGGTGGGCAGGCACTATGGACCGCCCTCTCATCACCTTGCGCCGCTCGGATCGGGATCCGGGAAGGCCCAAACCCAAAGCTCCCGTGCTTTCTCAAGCCAACTGCCACGATTTTTCCTGGTCGGCGGAAGAACTCATCGACCGGATCGATTATGAATTATCCAAAATCACATTTTTGGGGGATGATTATCCTCATGTTTCCCTGACTACTTTTGGCCCCGGCATTATGGCAGCGATGTGCGGTGCGGTTCTGGACAATTCTTCCGGCCGCTGCTGGTTCCATCCCCGGCAGGAACTGCCCATCGAAAGGGTGCACATGGAATATGATCCGGAGAATCCCTGGCTGCTTCGCATCAAGGACATCTGCAGGGCCGCTGTGGACCGCTGGCAGGGACAGGTGCTGATGCAGATGCCGGACTTGGGAGGAAACATGGATATCCTGGCTTCCTTTCTCACCACCGAACAGCTGCTGTTTGCCCTGTATGACCATCCGGAAGAAGTCAAGCGGCTGATAGAGGAAGAGCATCGGTTATGGTTTCAGTATTATGAGGAGATCAGCGGCATCCTTCAGCCCAAAAGCCCGGGATACACCGACTGGGCCGGGATATTCAGCGACAGGCCCTCATACGTGCTGCAGTGCGATTTTGCGTATATGATCAGTCCGGAACAGTTCGATGAGTTTGTAAAACCTGAACTGGAGGCCTCCTGCGATCAGTTGGGGAATACCATGTACCACCTGGACGGAAAAGGACAGCTCCCCCACCTGGGTTCGCTGCTCACCATTAATAAACTGGGGGCGGTCCAGTGGGTGCCTGGAGACGGCAACCCGCCACCTCACCAGTGGCCGGAAGTACTTCGCAAAATTGCAGCCCGCGGAAAAAAAATGCAGACCTGGGGCAATGCAAATGATCTGCTGACCATCGTAGATGATATAAAGGACCTGGCATCCCCGGGTATTATCCACTTTCGTATGAATGGTGTGCCGGAAGGCGGGATCGTCCGGGAATGGCTGGGCTTGTGATGCCGGACATGCCGTACGGGCATTGCCGCCCGCATTGCCGCCCGTATGGGCCGTCCGCATGGGCCATCCGGCAGCTTCGGCTGATTCCGGCAGTTCCGGCTGATTTATGAGAATGCTCTTGTTTTGCCTCCTGCCGCAGGATATAATTTTCGGGACAGCTGTCCGGGGTTTTGGACCCGGATGTCTCAAACGAACGGCAGGAGGTTCTATATGCAAAACTTTGATTTTCTAAGCCCTACCCGGATCATCTTCGGAAAAGATACAATCCAAAAAACAGGTATGGAAGTATCCAAATACGGTAAAAAAGCGCTGGTGGTCACAGGCTCGGGCAGCATCCGGAGATCCGGGGTGTACGATACAGTGACCGCATCCCTGGCCAGAGCAGGGGTAAAATACATCAATTTTTCCGGCGTGCAGCCAAATCCACGGTTGTCTTTGGTGCAGGAAGGGATACGCATTTGCCGGGAACAGAGCATTGATTTTCTCCTGGCTTTGGGTGGCGGAAGCGTCATCGATACCGCCAAGGCCATTGGCGCAGGTACCTTGTATGACGGGGATGTCTGGGATTTTTATGCAGGAAAACTTCTTCCCGTCAGGACCCTGCCTGTCGGAGTGGTCCTGACGATCGCCGCAGCGGGCAGCGAAGCGAGCAAAAGTTCTGTGATATCCAATCAAGAACTGGGCCTGAAGCGCGGACTCAACTGCGAAATCATCCGGCCGGTATTTGCCATCCTGGACCCGGAACTCACCTATACCCTGCCTGCTTACCAGACAGCCTGCGGGGTCTGCGATATCATGGCTCATGTCATGGAGCGGTATTTCACCAACGAAACAGGCGTGGACCTGACGGACCGGCTGTGCGAATCCACGCTGGTTTCCGTGATCCAGAATACATATCGGGTCCTGTCGGATCCCAGGGATTACAACGCCCGCGCTCAGCTTATGTGGGCAGGCACGCTGGCTCACAACGACCTGCTTGGCACCGGCCGGCTGGGAGATTTTGCTTCCCACGCCATTGAGCACGAACTTAGCGCCATCAATGATGTGGCTCACGGAGCAGGCCTTGCCATCGTGTTTCCGGCCTGGATGCAGTTTGTTTATCGACACCTTCCGGAACGCTTTCTTCAATTTGCTGCAAGAGTTTTCCAGATCGATCCCAATTTCATGGATCCGGATGAATCCATCCGGGCGGGCATCGACGCACTTCGCAGCTTTTTTCGCCGCATCGGCCTGCCAGTGACCTTGAAAGAGATCGGCATTCTGCCGGAACAGTTTCCGGGGATCGCCAAAAAATGCAGGAAAGGTCCCGGCGGGACCGTGGGCAACTTTGTGCCCCTGGGCGAGGAAGAGATCCTTAAGATCCTTCATCTGGCGGCGGAATAGCCAACATCACCAACCCACAGATACTCAAAAATAAAAATTGCTTTTACAAGGAGTTGCTCATGAAAAAAACTGCACTCATCCTGGCCCCCTTTAATTCCATACAGATCGCTGAATTGAACGGCAGTGATCCGGATATGGATTTCATTCGATGCTCTTCCTCCACCCTAACGGATGACCTGATCCAAAAGGCTGAAATCATCGCGGGAATCCCCAGCCAGGAATGGCTGATGAAGGCCGGATCCCTCAAATGGCTGCAGCTTGCCAGTGCCGGTGCAGACAATATCATGAAATTGCTGCCTCTGCTGCCCCCGGATCTTAAGGTCACCAATGCTGCCGGGGCATACGGGACCACGGTTTCAGAACATATGCTGGCCTTGATACTGGCTCTGATGCGTCATCTTGACTCTGCGTTTCGCAGCCAGCAGCAGCGGGAGTGGAAAAAATATTTTGCCAATGCTTCTGTGGAAGGCTCCGCCGCTCTCATTATCGGGATGGGGGATATCGGCTCTCATCTGGGCCGGAAACTAAGAGCCTTAGGCGCACGGGTAACGGGAGTCAGACGAACTGTGTCTTCAGATGACGGCAAAAGCGCCCTTTGCGAAGGTATCGCTGATGAAGTGTACGGCATGAAAGATCTGGATCGCCTTATCCCCATGGCGGATATCGTCGCCCTGTGTCTGCCGGACACATTCGAAACTCAGGGGATCCTTTCCAGGGATCGGATCGCCCGGATGCGCTCCAATGCCATCGTAGTGAATGCCGGCCGGGGAAGTGCCATCGACCAGGATGCCCTGGTGGAAGCGCTGCGTGAAAAAAGGATCGCGGCTGCCGGCTTGGATGTGACGATCCCCGAACCTCTTCCGGCCGACAACCCTCTCTGGAGCCTGGATAATGTGATCCTCACTGCCCACAATGCCGGAGGTCTGTCCCTTGCCACCACCCTGAACAAAGTGTTTTGCATATTTACTGAAAACCTGACCCGCTACCGTCAGGGACTCCCCCTGATGCACAGAGTGGACAGAGAAAGGGGATATTGATCTTTGCTGCAGCTTTTTGCTCTTGTCCTGACATACGGGATCCTGGTCAATATCATTGGACTGATCATTACCGCGTCAGACAAAAGATCCGCCATTCGCAGGACCTGGCGGGTCTCAGAAAAAACACTTTTCATCATCGCGATTTTTGGCGGAGGACCTGGAATCTATATTGCCTGTCTGCTCTTCAGGCATAAGATTCGTGATATGGGATTCATGCTGGGGATACCGGCAGTACTTCTGATCCAGATTTCTCTGTTGTTCGGGGGAATTCTGCTTATGGACAGCCGCGTAGAACAGTCCGGAAGCGTTTATATCCTTGCAGAAGCACAGACCCCTTCCCTTCCCTCTCCAGTGGATGCCATCATCGTGCCCGGTGCCCTGGTTTACGGCAACGGCTCTGTGTCCGGGATGCTGGCAGACCGGCTGGATGTTGCGTTGCGTCTTTACAAAAACGGTATTTCGAACCGTATCCTTGTCACCGGAGATCACGGCACCGACGGATACGACGAGGTCAATGCCATGCGGCTGTACCTCCAGGAACGTGGAGTTCCCCGGGAAGTCATCTTTATGGATCATGCAGGTTTTGACACCTATGACAGCCTTTACCGGGCCCGGGATGTGTTCATGGTAAAAACCGCAGTGATCACCACTCAGGAATTCCACCTGGTGCGTGCGCTGTATATCGGCCGCCGACTGGGCCTTGACGTATGGGGGGTCACTGCTGACACATACGTTTACCCGCGTATGTCCTGGTATCGCCTCCGGGAGTATGGTGCCCGCAGCAAAGCCTTCCTGCAGGTGAATATATTCAAACCCCTGCCGCGGTTTTTGGGAGAGGCGATGCCGGTTTCAGGAAACGGGATCGTCACGGACGATAAAAAATAACAGGGGTTGCCGGTCAATTTCTTTCAAACAGATGCGACAAGCGTTCCAGAAGCGCATCGATATTCCGGCCTGCGGCTGCCTTTACGGAAGTGGACGCACCGGCCAGTGCCTTCCGGATCCGCTCCACTTCAATATATCTTTTCACTTTCAGCGTGGTCGTCTTCACCAGGTCCTGATAGCCGTATGTATAATATCGCACCGTTTTAAAGGACGGCATAATGGAATTCACTTTCCGTATCGCAGTATCCAGTAACTTTTTAAGATGGGTCTCATCCGGCTCGGCCCCCAGTTCTTCTATGACCTTTTCACGATCCAGCACGATGCGCGCACAGATGTCCACATCGCTGTCCACATCCGGTTCTCCCCAAACCATGGATTCCTTCACGAAAGCCAGCTGTTTGTTGATGAGAGACTCGATTTCCTCGGGAAATACTTTCTTGCCGTTTTTCAGCACGATCATGGACTTCACCCGACCGGTGATGCGTAAATGCCCCCTCCCGGATAATACCCCCAGATCACCGGTCCGGAACCATCCATC
>DOHE01000233.1 GCA_003535395.1 Clostridiales bacterium
GCCGGATCCTCATCCTGGTCATGATTCTGCCCATGATTTCAAAAATCTTCCACCTTGTGTCAGGGCTTTTGCAATGAAAGCAGCAGCCTTAAACAATCGCCACCCGCGGCCAAGACCGGGCTTTGCGTCCCTGACGCTGCTGCTGCTGTTGCTGCTGTTAGCAGCGCAATTCGTTTTTTTTACGGGGAAAGTACTGGCCATTGCGAATGCGGTGGATACTGCGAATGCGGCGGATGCAAAGGATGCGGTGGATGCAATGGATGCAGTAGATCCGGTGAGCAGGATCCTGGAAGGTGGGCTTTCCGGAGAAATGATGACGAAACTGGGAGAAGAGATCGCTGCTCATGCCAGTGAGGAGGCGGATCAAATATTCCGGGATTTCGATGCAGCGGACCTGGCCCGCGGGATTGCCGCTGGGGGCGGAAATGGACAGATCTCTGAAATTTTCAAGGGGATCCTGTTTTTTTTAAGTCGTGAGATACAGGGCCATTTATACCTGCTCTTGAAGATCCTGGCGGTTGGGATCCTTTGGGCGGTATTGGACTGCCTTCGGCCGCGCCCGCAGGATAAGAGCACAGGAGAACTGTATCAGCTGGCAGGGTATGCCTTGATGGCTGCGCTCCTCGTATCCGGGCTGAAGGAAGCCACGGAGGTGAGCAAAGATACGGTCTCTCGCCTGGTTTCCTATACCCATTCGGTGATTCCGCTTCTTGGCACAGCAGCTATCGCCGGAGGGGGGGTCGTATCCGGCGGATTGATCCGCCCGGCATTGCTGGCCGCATCCGAGGGGGGGACAACCTTGATCCAGAATTTTTTGATGCCTCTGATCGTGCTGTCGGCTGCTATGTCCATGGCCGGACATATTTCCGGTGTTCCCGGGCCGGAAAGAGCGGCGTCCCTGTTTCGGGCTGTTTCCGGTTGGGTGATGGGCATATATATGACACTGTTTACAGCCGTTGCTTCCCTGAAATCCATTTCCGGAGGACTGGCGGATGGTGTAGCGGGAAAAGCGGCGAAGTTTGCGGTCGGGGCATTTATCCCCGTAGTTGGCAAATACCTGGCAGATGCTACAGATACGTTCATCGGCTGCGCCCAGATCATCAAAAATGCCGGTACTGCGGCAGCCATGATCGGAGTGTTTGCGATATTCCTTGTACCCGTGCTCCGGTTATCTGCCATCATCCTGGTGTATCGGCTTNNTCCACCATGATCCGCTAAGGAGGGGACTGGATGGATTTTATTCGCGCATGGACCTTAAATCTGCTGTATGTGTCGGTGATCACGGCTTTCATCCGCGTTTTGCTGCCGGAGAACACCCTTAAAAAAACCGCGCTGACTGCAGCCGGTCTTCTGATGCTTTACACGCTTGCAGCCCCGGTGGTCACGGGTGTGTTATCCGAAAACAAGGATTTTTTTCGGTTTTCTGTTCCGGAGGGAGACGGGGGATCTGCAGCAGAGGAGCTTTTTGAGAAAGAAACAAAGGAAAATGGACTCTTTGATCAGATACAGGTACTGGAAACGTATCGGCAAAGACTTGAGCGGCAGGTAGAAAACCGGGTCCTTGATCAACCGGGAGTGGACACTGTCAAGGCGGAAATCACACTGGTGGAGGATCCGGCCTCATCCCGTTACGGAGCTGTGCTTTCTGTCCATATCTGGATCAGCATGGAGACCGCTGGCGGAGGCGGTGGGAACAGCCGGGATAGCCGGTTTCCTGCTGGGATAGGAAAAATCATTATCGAGGCGAAGGGGACCTACCGGAATGCAGGCACGGCAAGGATCACCGAAGCGGATGTGCCGGTGGAAGGCAATCTGGGCAGCATTATCCGGGAAAATGCAGCAGAGCTGCTGGGGATCCGGGAAGATCAGGTACAGGTCACTTTACGTCTGTAGTATTGAATGAAGGGAGCAAAGAAGATGAACAAGATGTGGGAATATTTCAACTATTAACTGGGGGCAGGCAACCGCAAAAAGCTCATGGAAAATGCCGTGATCCTCATTGTGGTGGGCCTGGTGCTGCTTTTAGCCGGCAATGTGTTCGCGCCTCAAAAGGAGCAAAAGGATAATACAGCTGAAAAACCTGCCGGGACAGCTGTGTCACCCAACCAGTCCGGAAGGCCCGACAGCATTGCGGAAGAAGAGCTGCGCCTCCAAAACCTGCTTTCTTCCATTCGCGGTGCGGGGAAGTGTTCGGTGATGATCACTTATGCGAGCGGGCTGGAAATCATCCCGGTAGTCAATTCCCAAAAAAGCAGCGAACAAACCCGTGAAAAGGATGGGGACGGAGGTGAGAGAAGCATTGTGACGGACAGTACAGAGGAGGCTATTGCAATGGAAGAATCCGGAACCAACCGAAAACCGGTGATCGGCAAAGAGGTGATGCCGGTGGTATCCGGAGTAGTGTGCGTCTGCCCGGGAGGAGGGGATCCGGCGATTAAGGAAGCGGTGATGCGGGCTGTCACTTCCCTTTACGGGATTCCTGCCCATCGGGTGCAGGTGCTGAAGGGAAATTAAACTGCAGCGAAAAAGTGCAGCAAAATCAAATTCCAGTTATAGTGCGCGACTGCAGGGAATATATATGAAGCAGGTCAAGGATGGGGGGAATGGGGCATGTCTTTCAATTATAACAGGAAATATCTGTTTCTTGCAGGATTGGCGGTGTTGGTGGTAGTGACCGGTTATCTTC
>DOHE01000154.1 GCA_003535395.1 Clostridiales bacterium
TGCCCTGCTGGATGCCATGGGGTCCATTGGGATCAATGCTTTTGATTCTGCCCAGGTTTACGGCGACGGGGAGCGGGTGCTGGGCGCATGGATGCAGGAGCGGGGAAACCGGGACCAGGTGGTGATCCTCACCAAGGGAGCTCATCACAATGCCTGGAGAAAAAGGGTCACCCCCCATGACATCCAGACGGATGTGGCGGATTCCCTGGCAAAGCTTATGTCCTCCCGCATCGATATCTACATCCTGCACCGGGACGATCCGGACGTACCCGTGGGTCCCATCGTGGAAACGCTGAGCCGGCTGCATGATGCGGGGAAAATCGGCGCTTTCGGGGGATCCAACTGGACCCATGCCCGCATCCAGGAAGCCAATGACTATGCCCGGCGATTCGGGCTGGTCCCCTTCACCACCTCCAGCCCCAACTACGGGCTGGCAGAACAGGTGGAAAACCCCTGGGGCCCCGGCTGTGTGACCCTGGCCGGACCGGAGGAGGCAGAAGCCCGTGCCTGGTATCAAGAAAATCAGATGGCTGTTTTTTCCTATTCCAGTCTGGGTCGGGGATTTTTCTCCGGCCGGGTGAAAAGCACAGAGCCGGAAAAAGCAAAAGAGATCCTGGATGCAGCTGCGTTCAGGGGCTACAGCCATCCTGTGAATTTTAAGCGGCTGGAACGGACAGAGATTCTGGCAGCAGAAAAAGGATATTCAGTTCCCCAGATCGCTCTGTCCTGGCTGCTGCACCAGCCCCTCAATGTATTTCCTCTGATCGGGGCCAATACTGCAGAAGAGATGCAGGAAAACATCGATGCCATGCAGATCCGCCTGACTCCGGAGGAACTCCGCTGGCTGGACCTGCAGTCTGAGACCCGGTAAAGTCCGGGATCGATGCACACCTTAACCGATCCAGTATCTCCGATAATGCTCCGGCGTCGTTCCCGTCATCTTCCGAAAACAGCGAATGAAGTTGGAGGGGTCCCGAAAGCCCACCTGGTAGGCAGTTTCGTTTACGCTGAGCGAAGTTCCCTTAAGCAAGGCCTTGGAGGCGTTGATGCGGTGAAGCAGAAGGAACTCATAGGGCGTTACGGAGGCATAGGCCTTGAACTGGCGGATGAAGTGGAAACGGCTCATGGGGACCAGGGAAGCCAGCCGGTCCACCGTCAGGTCTTCCCGATAATGGGTTTTGATGAACAGGGAAATGCGCTCCATGTCGCAGCTGTTTCTTCCCTTTTCAGCTTCACCACAGGGCGGGGACCGGCGTTCCAGCATCCGGGTGAGTATCCGGGTGATCAGGGCACTGGTGCGAAAATCGGCCAGTACCCCCTGTTGTTTGACTTCCTCTGCCAGACTGGCGAACGGGGCTTCTTCTGATAAATCCGGAATCTCCGGTTTCCCGGGATCTCCCGACTTTGTCGGATCCTCCATCTGCACCAGGGAGCACCCGCCGCCATTGATGGCCCGGTCATAGACCTCCGCTGCACTTCCGCTGAAATGGAAGTAGTCGAAATGCCAGAAGCCGTCCGGATCCAACTCGGCGGTCGCATAATACTGGGGTTCCCGGCAGTCGATGAGCACGGCCTGGCCGGCCTGCACCAGCAGATCCCGGCCGCGGAAGACCATGCGGCCCGCCCCGCTGCGGGTATGGATGAACAGATGGGACGAAAGTCCGGTCCGCCGGGTAAAATAGCGGCTTCGGGCAGCAAAATGACCGCATCCGGACAGCAAAAATGGGAGGCTGCTGTTGGCAGCGGCGGGGGTGTGGGAGGTGGACCAGGACAGGCGGGGATCCTTGTCCATTTCATATTCCAGTTTCATCTCCATGAAACCCATCTCCTTGCGCAATATTATCCTGTTTATGCGCACGATTTTCGGATGATTCCCGAAAAATGCCGTTATACAATAGAGATATTGTAATGGGCAGCAGGCAATAAATCAATATCATGGGGGTCGTGGCGATGACGAACAGGGAACGGGCAATGGCAATCCTGCATTATCAGAATGTGGACCGCATTCCGGTGGTGCATTTCGGCTACTGGGGAGAAACCCTGCAAAAATGGGTCAAACAAGGCCATCTGAAGCCGGAGGAGGTCAAGGGCTGCGGAGACGGCAATGCGGTGGATGAGGCGCTCAACAGGCGCATCGGATTCGATTTCAACTGGCAGAACATGCGGGGCGGAAACAACGGGCTGCTTCCCGGATTCGCCCCAAAAGTGCTGGAGGTCCTGCCGGACGGATTCCGGAAGGTGATGAACGGCAATGGGGCGATTTCCATGGTGCGGGACGGCGCAGGTTCCATCCCGGCGGAAGTGGATCATCTGCTCAAAGGCCGCCAGGAATGGGATGAACTGTTCAAGGAGCGGCTCCAGTTCAAGCCAGAGCGTGTCAATGCCGCTGTTTTCGAAGCCTACCGGGATCCCGCTGGCAGGGAAAACCCCATCGGGCTGCACTGCGGCAGTCTGTTCGGAAACATCCGGAATTATATGGGCGTCACCGGCCTTAGCTATCTGTATGCCGACGATGAGGATACCTACACGGAAATCATCGATACGGTGGGTGAACTCAATTATCAGATCGTCAAGGCGATCCTGGCCACGGGAGCGAAGCTGGATTTTGGCCATTTCTGGGAGGATATCTGCTTCAAAAACGGCCCTTTGGTCAGTCCTTCCGTGTTCGCGGAGAAGGTGGGCCCTCACTACAAGCGCATCACGAGCCTGCTGCTGGAGCACGGCCTCGACATCGTCTCGCTGGACTGCGACGGCCTGATCGATGCCCTGGTCCCCATCTGGCTGGAAAACGGCGTCAACACCATGTTCCCCATCGAGGTGGGCACCTGGCACGCCAGCATCGCCAACTGGCGCAAAATTTACGGCAGGCAGGTGCTGGGTGTGGGCGGCATGGATAAAAAAGTTTTTGCCTATGACTACGCTGCCGTCGATGCGGAAATCGAGCGGCTGCGGCCCCTGGTGGATCTGGGCGGATTTATCCCCTGCATGGACCACCGCATCCCACCGGACGCGAAGTTTGAAAATGTGCAGTACTACTGCGAATGCTTCCGCAAAACATTTGGATAATACTACAGCCAATCAATAAGACCTAATCCTGCCCGATAAGGAAAAATGGAAAATCCCTGGCATCCGCCGCGCCAGGGATTTTCAATTTTTCTTGGGAGAGAGGGGGTGAAAGTGTCCAGGTTTATGAACTGGATGTCTTGAAAAACGATTTATAATTTCTAATTTTTTATTAAAATAGAGAATGAGCGGTATTGCAAGGAGGCGGATTTATTTGGTATTGAATGAAAATGTTAACAGGCATTGCCCAATACAAGCGGGCAGGAAAACAACGATGGAGCAGCTGGAGCACTGGATCCACCTCGTAGAATTGCCGGACCGGCAAACCATTTCAGTTACCTCCGGAACGGTCATTGAAAAAGTCAGTGTGGTCCGGATCGCAGCAGGCAGCAGCCTTGACCTCCCATTTCGGATGAAGGAAGCAAAAAACTGCCTGCTTCGGATCTGCGAAGTTATCCCGGATCACAGAAAAGGCATGGATTATTCATATACGGTATATATCAACCAGGAGCGGGTTCATGTGCGGGACGTGCATGACAGCGGCGGCGGGCCGTATTTGAGCGCCTTCGTATGCCTTGACGGATATCCGCCGTCGAACGTGTATACACTTAAAATCGAAGTATTCGAAGGAGAAATATACCTGTCCGATCTGGTTCTCCTATACGATTTCAGGAAGCACGCGGATGATTGCCGGCTGTGGGAGAGACAAATGGATTTTGGCCTGCTGATTCCCATGAACAGACCGGAGATCAAAACCGAGACGATGAAGACCTTTGAAGCTGCAGGCAGGATCGACTGTTTCGCCCCGCGGGTAATGTTTGAAAATCCTTTCATGTATAATAAATCCTGCAAAGAGGAAGCTCTTTCAGAGGAGTCGGCCATGGAGCTGTTCCAATCTGCATATGACTTTTTTGCAGATGCCCGTTTCCCGCTGGAAATGCGTTTCCGCGTGGACTGGTCAGGCACGCCGACCCGGCGAAAAGATCCGGATGGCATACCTTTCAGTGATGTCAAGTACCAGATGATCACATACAGTGAAACAGACCCTGTGGATGATCCGGAAGTCAAAGCGTTATTTGAAAACTGTGAGGACGAACGTGTTCGCGAAATGTACTTGGCTTTGTCTGAAGAGCAGAAAAACTGCCTGGGGAATGCGGTCAGCCGGTGGGGTGGGCTTCCCTGGCTGTGCATGAACCAGGAAGCGTATAAAAGGTTGGTCAAAAATGAGTATTTACGGGTGATGAAGTATTACTCCCGATTCCGGGACAGGAAAAGAGCCCGCAACGAAGGAAGCCTGTTGAAACCGGATTTTGGCACCGGGCATGAAATGATCTATATCACAAATGATGCCAGACAAAGAAAAAATCTTTTGTCTGATTTCAATCCGGCGGCCATCAAAGCCTCCGGATACCAGCTGGTCCTTGGAAAGAGACTGACAGAAGAGAACCGGCAGTGGCTGTATGCCACTATGTGTGATTTCATCGATTTCCTGGGGCGCTGTGCCTATGAATCGCTGGAACGAGAGCGCATCATTATCCATGATCAGGGAGTGTCCTGGCCGGAAGCGATGATGCGGCACCGGATTCGGACAGAAGCCTATGCCTATCCGCTGTATCCCATCCAATGCGAGACTTATCCCCTCATTGAAACCGGCATTACACCTTTCACCCTTCCGGGCGGGCAATGGTATAACTGTGATGTATACCGGTGGCTCAAAAAACAGCGGGAGTTTGGCGTCATCGCCAATCCGAATCTGGAGTGTTCGGGGATCGGGGTGGAACGACCCGGGGCTTTCCTGAATCCTCCGGCTGGATATATATCCGATTATCGGGCTCAGATGCGGATGGGATATGCCATGGGGTGTGAATATATCATCCATTACAACTGGCACAGAACAGAAAAGTTTGATTTCAACCAGGCGGTTTCCGGACTTGCCGGCTGCTTTGAAAAATATACATCTGCGGTGCTGGAGGAGTTCAGCGGGGAGGCGGAATTCACGGTAGATGAAGAATACAGCTTCATCAACTTCATCATCCTGGACGCATCTGATCGGGAAACAGCAGCGCGAGGCTTGAACATTGAGATCTTGGAAGGGAGCAGAACCTGCGGATTCAGGCATGTCCCGGCGAGGGTCACGGACGGGCAGGGTTCCAGGGGAAGTGAACCCGGGCACATTGAAGATCCCGGAGAATGCATCTATTTTAATGATTTTATTCAGCTGTATCCCGGGCATACCTATGTGCTGCGAATCACTTCGCCGGAGGGGAAAACGGCCGCCTTCCGCCTTGTCCGAATCGGCGCCGATCTTTCTGAGGAGAGACGAAGAAGTCAGTTTATTGGCAACGCAAGGATGGCAGAAGCGCTGATCCGGCGGGTCAGGGAGGAAACCTTGTGTTCGGATGTTTTCGCGCTGCAAGAGTTGACAGGAGCAGAGCAGCTGGCACGTGAAGGCAGATTCACGGAAGCATATAAAACTGCGACAAAGGCGGATGCCCTGCGGTTCCCGGTGCGCTATGCCGTCAGTTGCCGGAAGGACACACCATACCGGGTTGAACCGTTTGGATTTACTGTCAGCTGCAGCCGGGAGGCATTGGCTGAATTCTCAGTTGTTGCGTATGTTCCGGGACAATATGTGAAAATAAGGAAAGAAGGAAGCACACCAGGCATTGAATTTGCCACAGAATTCAAGGAAATGGAGATCATGATAGAGAACGAAGTCCTCCTTTCTATTGCTTCGCTTTCATAATGTCTAAAAAAAATATTTAAATGTCCATATATAAATTATTGTAGCGGCAAACGACCAATGATACTTTTTTTATAAAGGCTATATGTGTGCGACGTTTCAGATGTTTAAACAACTTTAAAGATTTTTCTTTTACCAGGTTATCATGTCTAATATTGTTATTTACATGACCAAACCATGGCCATATAATTCGGTTATACACTTTAAAAGGAGGTTTTTATCATGAGGAAGGCAAAAAAGCTTCTGGCCTTGGTCCTTGGCTTCGCGTTTGTGCTGTCCGCCCGCAAAACGGGCAGCAAGAACGCAACCACGGTGAAGGCGCCCGACAAGACCACTGCGAAAACGGCTGTTTCCGGGACAGCATCCAAGACGACAGCAAAATCAACGGCCACGGGAAATACGGGTGCAGCTGTCCAGGAGGGGACAGGACAGGAGGAAACAAATACGGAACTGCTTCCGGAAGAACAGGTCCCTGGCGAGTCGGATGAGCAGGCTGGCAACGATGAAGGCCCCTATGCAGGATTGAAGTTCAGTACGGCGAACATCGATCTGCAGGGCAGGACATTTGTATTTGCCAACCGTTTTCCAGCTACTCCCTATACTGACACCTCCGCTTTGGGGCCTGTCCGGATTGCAAGATTGAAAAAAGCGGAACAGATACTCAATTTCAAGATGGAGTTTGTTCAGCTGCCGGGAGCCAACTGGGATGCGACGATCATCAATAACTACATCTCCGGGATCAGCATGGGAGAAGTGCTGGGGGATATGAATTTTACCGCTATGAAATTCGGATACAACGGCGTTTTCAGGAGGCTCGATGATTATGTGGATTTTACCCACCCCAAATTTCGTACAAAGCAGATGATAACCATCGGGGCTGACGGGAAA
>DOHE01000152.1:0-16721 GCA_003535395.1 Clostridiales bacterium
GGACCCCGCTGCCGCCGCCGGTCTCCGGCCGGCTGCACCTGCGGTCTCGCCTGCGCCAGTATTTCCGCCAGCTGTGCCGGCTGTCCCCCGACAGACCTGGGCCGGCACGTTCAGGTCATAGGCTTCCCGCACCAGGCCGCTGTCCCGGAAGCTGCCGTTCCAGCAGGTGAAGGAATATGTAAACTCCTGCACTCCCCTGTCCGCTCCCATGTCCGGAGCCAGAGAGGATTTAAGCAGGGTCAGGGCAATGGTGCCGCCATGGGTGCCGACCCCGTACTTACAATCATTGAGTACAGCGACCCCCCGGCCTTCCTCCGCCAGCGCCGTCCATTTCTGCTGGGGCACTTCGAACCGTTCCGCATCGTGGACCCGTGAAGCATGGGTAGGCCTGCGCAAATGACCAAACTGGATCTCATGCAACGCCTCCTCCGTCTGGATCATGGTTGGAAATTCCACCTTCAGCAATTTATGGGTTTCCTGCCAGTCGATCCGGGTTTCAAAATCCAGCCGCCGGCTGTCCCGGCGCAGGGAGATCTCCTGGACCATCCGGGAATCCCGCAGTTTCCTGGTGATCCGGATCCGGGCCTCCAGCGGCCCCCGCGATAGAACTTCCGCTTCCGCCGGTTCTCCTCCATCCTCTGCAGGACACAGCAACGCCATGCTGTCGATATCCCAGGCATCGAACCGGGTAGGGACATCCTTGTACAGGATTAGACGATTGCATGTCCCCGCAGCCAGTTCCTGCCGGCTTTCCTTGTCATAGATGCTGATGATACCGCCAAAGGCGTCCAATGTGACGCGCAGATATGTATTTTCCAAGAGATCTGTCCGGGCGAGCAGGGTGTTTTCTACTCCCCTCCCCGTCCCGTTTTTCAGTGTGACCCATCCTGCAGGCGGCAGGCAAACTTCTGCCAGAGCTCCCTCCTCTGCTGTCTGCACAGGGACCGGTTGCCCCTCACTGTCCAGCGCTCCAATCCAGCCTTTCGGTAGATGGATCAGGGATATGCGTTCCCAGGACAAGGAATTGAAGACCGCCGCCTCGCCCTCTCCCGGAGAAGCGAGGGCTGTCATTGCCTCCCTGGCCATCTGCTTAGACGCTTCCAGCACTGTATCATATTCTGCCTCCGCCTCCGCATATACCCGGGCGATGGAGGAGCCGGGAAGCACATCATGGAACTGGTTGAGCAATACCTTTTTCCAGAGTTCGTCCAGCCTGTCTGCCGGATAATCAAACCCTTTCAGCGCAGCTGCTGCGCCCCACATCTCCGCTTCCCGCAGAGTGAATTCGCACTTCCGGTTGCCGCGCTTGGTGCGGGCCTGAGTGGTATAGGTTCCCCGGTGACAGCCCAGGTAGATCTCGCCGGTAAAGACAGGAAAATTCTCCCGCTCAGCCTCCAGGTCTTTGAAAAATTCCACCGGAGAAGTCATCCGGGTGCGGGGAATCCCTTCCAGGTCCGCGCAGCGGCGGAGGTATTCCAGATGATCCCGGGTAGCCCCGCCTCCCCCGTCCCCGTGGCCGAAAGGATAGAGCCGGGAGCGGATCCCGTCCTTCTGCACCCGCTGCTGCCAGCGCTGCACCAGGTGTGTCGGGGAGGTCCGGGCATTATAGTCGTTCATCATATGAGAGAGGATTTCGGTGCCGTCAATGCCCTTCCAGCGAAAAGTATTATAGGGGAAAGGTTCGCCCCCATTGTAATTCCAGAATATTTTCGCCGTGGCAAAATACCGGATGCCGCAGCCCTGCAGGATCTGAGGAAGAGCGCCGGTGTAGCCGAAGACGTCCGGGAGCCAGCAGAGTTCATTATCCAGATTGAATTCTTCCCTGAAAAACTTTTTGCCGTGGAGGAACTGGCGGATCAGGCTCTCCCCGCTGGTGACATGGGTGTCTGCCTCCACCCACATGCCCCCTTCCGGGATAAAGCGTCCTGCAGCCACCGCTTGGCGGATCTCCTGATAGAGCATAGGATGGTGTTCCTTCGTCATCTGGTAGAGATGGGGCTGGCTCTGGAGGAAGAGATATTCCGGATACTGCTTCATCAGGGCCAGCTGGGTGGAAAAGGTCCGCCCGCACTTACGGACGGTTTCCTGCAACGGCCACAGCCAGGCCACATCGATATGGGAATGCCCAAATGTATAATGCACGGGGGCGGTGGACCCGTTCCGGCACTCAAGCAGCTTTGCCAGCCGTTCCCTGCAGTCCGCCGCCTCCCGCCGCACCCCGTCCAGGGGCTGTTCAAAATCCAGGTTCAGTGTAAATTCCCGGAGGGCCGCATCGATCTCCGCCACCCGAAGAGATTCAGGGTCCATACTGTTTCGAGTCTGCCACAGGGTCTCTGCATCCAGCCACAGCTGATAGAGGCTCTCCTCCCACACCCCGAAGGTGCTGTTCCCTACGGTACACTGCGCAGCGGGCGGTTCCGGCACCGTCACCCGCCCCGGATGGATCGGCCCCCCGTTGTATACCCGGGGGCCATGCCCGGCATAAGCTTCAATCAGAACCTGATAATGCGTGCCTGGAGTTCCCTCCTGCACCGCCAGGATCTCAAAATGTGCACGATCCACGGCGCCTGCTGCCTGGCCATCCAGATAGACCGCACTTTCTGCTCCCGCCTCCGGCTTGATCACGATGCGCTTCCCCCGGGCTGCCTCCGGCAGCGTGAATTCCCCCCGGAACCAGCCGTATTCCCATTTCCCGCCCCAGGCAATGCCTGCAGGCATGGGGTAAAATTCCTTTTTCAGGGCAGTTTCCGGCGTGAGTTGTTCAAGAGTGACAAAACCTTCAAGGGGAATCTTCCCCAGGGGCTGATAAAAGTGGCGGGGCAGTTCATCTTTCCAGGCCTCGACCCTGCGATTCCATTCCGGTGTAAGTGACAATGAAAACCCTCCTTGGGCAGGCTGAATCAAAACTTCCTGCAGTAAACCGATTATAAATCAAAATACCGGCAAGACACATAGAAATTCTGGACATGTATATGACTTATTCAGCCATTTTTCTGTTACATCATTTTTCGGCGGATCAGGATCACCGCCACCGTGGCCGATATGATCATGGACAGGCCGGTGATAAGCCAGAAATCCCGTGTCAGACCGGGCAGGGGCAGTCCTACGTTCATTCCGAAAAACCCGGCGATCATGGTGGGGATGGCCAGGACTACCGTCATCGCAGTAAGGATCTTCATTACCACGTTCAGGTTGTTGGAGATAAGCGAACTGCAGGCTTCCAACAGATCACTCAGGTCGGAACTGAAGATGGCGCTCATCTCCAAGGCTTGTTCCGTCTCGATTACTACTTCGTCAAACATCTGTTTCCGCGCCGGAACATCCCGGATCCCGGAAATCTGCCCGATCCGCTCCAGCACCTTGGCAAAGGCATGGAGGGATACCTCCATATTGGTGATGCTGCGTTTGTATTCCATGAGCTGCATCACTTCCCGGTTCTGCATCGCTCCCTGCGTCTTCTCCTCGATCTGGATGGTCTCCGCCTCCACCGCCCGGAGAGTCTCGATATAGGTGGCAGCCACAGCCATGAATATCGCCAGCATCAGATCCAGAGGATCCGGCGCCCGGCTGGCCTCCGGCGCCTGACTGGTCTCCGGCTCCTGACTGGCCTCCGGTTCCTGACTGGCCTCCGGTTCCGTCAGCCATTGCTGGATGTCCTCCAGATGGAGGAGGTGCCGGTTCATTACTGCCACCAGTTTTCCGCCACGCACCAGCACCCCCATGGGCAGGGTCTGGAAGGAGTGCCGGCCGGCCCGGCGGGTGCGATAGGCCATATCCACATACCCGGCAATGATTTCCCGCTTGATGGCCATACGGGAGACCTCGTTCTCATCCAGCACATCCTCCAGGAATTTCAAGCTGATCCCCAAGCCTTCCGCTACCCGTTCCATCTCCTCCGGCCGGGGTTTGGACATGAGGACAAGCAGACTTTCCTCCAGGCTTACCGTCTCCTTGAACCGGCCGCTCCGGTATGCATATATACTGATCATAGGATCCTCCCTGGCGGGCGTCACTCCGCTGCCTGTGCCCTCGGGCAGCACACACGGCATTCCCTTTCCCTATTTTACCATATATCGGCGCATATTCACCGCTCAAATATATCGACCCGGATATCCTGGTCATAATTTCCAAAGCCCCGGCCCAGAATATTGATCCCTCCTACGTGCTCTGCCTGCCAGGGCACTTCCAGTCGGAAGTGCCAGAAAGGCGTGCCGGGGTGAAGATCCGAAAGGGTCACTTCCGACAGAGGCGTCCCTTCCAGGAACGTCCCCTTCCGGTCCACCCGAAGCACCTTCAGGATTCCGTACTGGCAAAGACCGCCAGACCACCAGGCGGGGGAGTACCGGCCGCGTTTGGCCGCAAAGTCGCCGGGGCAAGTCCATTTTCCAAGCGGGATGCCGTTGAGGAAAAAATGGATGTCCGAAAGCCAGGTACTGCTGACACCGGGGGCTTCCGACCCCAGTTCCATGGAGATCTCCACCGCCTCCAGGTCCTCCGGCTTTACCGTCAGTATGTGCATGCGGTATTGGATGTAACCGCTGCCGAACCAAAGGATCCGGGCTTTGGTGTGTTCCGGATGTTCAAAGACCCGCGGGTCGTCAAAGCGGCCCAGGATGCCCTGGGGAGTGGCCAGACCACAGGGCGGCCGGATTTCCCAGTCCGTATAATGTCCCGGCGGGATGCTGATCACCCGGTGCCTCCCCGGATTCTCCGGTTTCAAGGTCAGGTCCAGGGTGAGGATGTCCGGCAGCAGGGTGCATACGCGCTGGATCCCGCCTTTGCAGGGAAGGCTGCGGGTTGAAATCAGGCCCGCCTGCTGCAGCAGGTCCAGGTGCCGGGTAGCCATGGCCGGGCTCATGCCCAGCCGGCTGGCGATTTTTCCGGCGTTCAGATCTCCCTCCGCCAGGAGCTTCAGGATCCGAAGACGGGTCCGGCTGGCGAGAGCTTTATACACAGGCAGATGGCAGGGGTCCGGGGTCAGTTGCAAGCGTTTACTCCTTTCGCGGACGATCATCGGCAGCAGCATGCCGTTTTGAAAGTAATATCCAGTTGGATATCTATTTCCAATATCTGATGGCTGTTTAACCAAATTATAAAACAGTCGAGCAGATTTGGGAAGAGGCGGCCGGACAAGTTGACGCCCCGCCGGCTCCGGGAATACAATCCAGGCATTCAACGGCGCATACAACGCTGGAATATATGGAGGGATCAGGATGGCAAGAGTCGTGATCAATGCAGACCAGGGAAAAGGCCGGATCAGCCGGCATATTTACGGACATTTCGCCGAGCACTTGGGGCGGTGCATCTACGGCGGTGTCTGGGTGGGCAAGGATTCCCCCATTCCCAACATCGAGGGGATGCGTACGGATGTCATCGCAGCACTGAAAAGCATGAAAGCTCCGGTGCTTCGCTGGCCCGGCGGCTGCTTTGCTGACGAATACCACTGGCAGGAAGGCGTGGGGCTGACCCGTCAACCCATGCTCAACGTCCACTGGGGCGGTGTGGTGGAGGACAACAGCTTCGGCACCCATGAATTCTTCCGTCTGTGTGAGCTGACCGGCGCCGAGCCCTATATCTGTGGCAATGTAGGCAGCGGAACGGTACAGGAGATGCGGGACTGGGTGGAATACATAACCTTTGCTGGGGATTCCCGGCTGGGATTGATGCGCAAGGCTAATGGAAGGGAAGCGCCCTGGAAACTCAAGTATTTTGGCGTAGGCAATGAAAACTGGGGCTGCGGCGGCCGGATGCGCCCGGAATACTATGCGGACGAATACCGCCGGTATTCCACCTATGTGCGCAATTACAGCGGCAGCCAGATCTATAAGATCGCCTGCGGCTCCAACAGCGCCGACTACCGTTGGACCGAGGTGCTGATGCGGGAGGCAGGCGCTTTGATGAACGGGCTGAGCCTGCATTATTATACAAATGCGAATACCACCGGCCCCGATGGAAAGACCCTCCGGGGTACTGCCACCGGTTTTTCGGAAGATGCCTGGTATATGTGCCTGAAACGGGCTTCACGGATGGACGAAATCGTCACCCGGCACGAAACCATCATGGATATGTATGATCCAGCCCGGCGGGTGGGGATGATCGTAGACGAATGGGGTACCTGGTATCAGGTGGAGCCCGGCACCGAACCCGGTTTCCTGTATCAGCAGAACACCATCCGGGATGCCCTGGTGGCGGGCCTGACCCTCAACATTTTCAACGCACACTGCGACCGGGTGCACATGGCCAACATCGCACAGACTATCAATGTGCTGCAGGCGGTGATCCTCACCGAAGGCGGCCGGATGCTACTCACCCCCACCTACCACGCCATGGATATGATGAAAGTCCATCAGGATGCGGAGCTCCTTTGCTCCTCTGCCTCGTATGAGTCCTATGCCATGGCCGGCGAGGAGATGAGCCGCCTCAGCGTTTCCGCTTCCCGGGATGCGGAAGGAATTATTCATGTTACTCTGTGCAACTTGAGCCATGCGGATTCCATGAATGTGGACGTGGAGCTCCGGGGCGCTTCCGCCTCCGCAGTCACCGGCACCCTGTTGACCGCCTCGGTGATGGATGCCCACAACACCTTTGATGCACCGGAAAATGTAAAACCCGTTCCCTTCACCGCCGCCGCACTGGAAGGGAACTCGGTACGGGTGCCTATGCCACCCATGTCCTTGGTGGTGCTGGAACTTGCATGAGCCCATGACAGAAGAGGAACTGCGGGTCTGCCGAAGCTGCCAGCACGAGCAGGAGCAGGCGCAAGCTCAGAATCAGGCGCAGGAGCAGGAGCATGGGCAGGCGCAGGGGCAGGCGCAGGGGCAGGCGCGGGCATCCTGGGAAATCACCCTGGACAGCCAGGAGATCGGCCATCTGTTCCCTGGAGTTTCCGGCCTTCGGGCGGTAAAGACCGTGGATGAGGATGAATATGAACGCCGGCTCGGGATCTGCCTGCAGTGCGACAGCTTCCAGCCGGATCTGGCAAAGGATTCAGCGGTGCCTGAAGGGAAAGCGGCAGCCTGCGCAGGCGAATTCGGCAGGCAGCCAGGGTCCGGCGGTAATTCTGGTCCCGGCAGCCCATCCGGGACTTGCCGGTGGTGCGGCTGCCGGGTCCGGACACGGGCCAAGCTCAAGGCCGCTGTCTGTCCCCACCCCGGCGGTTCCCGGTGGCGAACGGGCTGAATGACGGTTTACCACAAAATCACGAAATAATCTGCTTGTCAGCCTTGTCAGCAAATCCGGATTGACAGAAACAGGAACATGTGTTCTAATATATGTATTGTCTTTGGGATGGAGTCTGAAAATGGAACGGGACGAAGACCCTATTTATACCTTTGAACTGGATGAACCTTCAGGTACAGCAGGAGAGGCCATCCCTCCCCGTGAAGCTGGCTGCGCAGCTCTTTCATCGACGGATGAAAGTGAAGTATCCGCCTTTACTCGTATGCCTGCAAAGGCACCTCTGCCCACTCCCAGCCCGTCCCGGACCATCGATCCCCGGAAGCTGGAAATGCTCCAGCGTCTTTCTTCCCTGAAAGTACTGCGGGGCCCGGTGAAAAATGACTTTATGGCCCAGGCGCAGGCAGATGCTGATACATGCGTGGAGGAACCTGCTGATTTCGTGCCTTTTCAGGCTTACTGGCCCAGTTATGAGGATATGTCGCCAAAGCAGAAGCGTTGGTACTTTTACTGGCGGACGCAGTTGCGGGCCGGCTCTTACCCGGTCACGGATCTGGCCTATATTTTTGTTTATGTCTATGAACTCATCAACGGGGTGGGATTCAGCAGCTGCCGGGAAGGCTTTGTCAGGCTTTGCACAGTCTGGAGCCAATACCGGGAGCGTTATCCGGCCTTGGACCGGTATCTTGCATCCTGGGCCTATGATTTTATCCTGGTCTACTGCAGGGACGAGGAACCCGGTGCCATCCTGGCAGACATTCCAGACCGGTCCCTGCTGGTGCAGTTTCCGGACTACATGCTGGGAGAATATCTGAAGCTTCCGGATCAGGAGCTTCCGGTGGAAGTGATTCTCCGGTTTTCCAATTATCCTTTTCACAGGGGTCCGTTCTGTGCCGGGCCTTCCGGCGGGATTTTCCTGCAGATGATCCCCGGTTCTTTGCGAGAGGCCAGCGCCTGTCTGCTGAAGACCACCGGCAGATCCATGATCGATTCGTTTTCATCTGCAGGCCCCGCGCGCCGCTCCCGCCTGCCCTTCCAGAACGCCCTGTATAATGGCGAAATCAAAGAGATCCAGGTTTCCCATACCTATTATCTGTCAT
Source organism: Clostridiales bacterium (assembly GCA_003535395.1). Taxonomy (GTDB): domain Bacteria; phylum Bacillota; class Clostridia; order UBA8921; family UBA8921; genus UBA8921. The sequence continues at coordinate 8,277 of DOHE01000152.1, forward strand.
GCACGCCGCTGCGTGAATTTATCACATCGGTCATCCGCCGCTTGGAAAATGCCCTGCGGAAACTGACCGGATTCCAGGGCCGGCTGCGCGGCATCCAGCTGGATCCAGCTGTCGGGGCTGCCGTCGACCGCTATGCGAAACAGGAACTGGCCCGCATCCGTGCTTCGGAAACCCGGGAAAGGCTGGAATTTGACCGGGAGCGGATCCTGAAGCTGATCCAGGATGCAGATATTATCCGGGAACGGCTGCTGGCGGGAACCGGAGAGGATGGATCCGGCGAACAGCACGCTCCGGCGCAGGACACTCCGGCGCAGGACGCTGCATACTCCGGGATCCCGGCACCATCTCCGGCACAGAATGCTGCATACTCCAAGATTAAGATACAAACAGAAGAAGCAGAAGTAGAAAAAGTAGAAGAAGTAGAAGAAGAAACAGATCTCTGGGCAAATTTCCTGAACAGGCTGGATTCGGGTGCGCGAAATATTTTATATGCGCTGGCGGACCGTGGGTATGAAGCCCGGGAATCTGACCTGGAAAATGCCTCTGCCGGGCAGTTCCTGGGGATGCTGTCGGATAAAATCAATGACCTGGCTCTGGAACTCCTGGGCGACCTGTTGATCCTTACAGAGGGGGTCACCTGGTCCGTGATCGAGGATTACCGGGACCCCCTGGGGAAAGCCCTTCAAAAACAGGAGGAGGATGGTTCGGTTTGAGTGATTTGAAGATCCCGCGCAGGGTGAGTTCCGCCCTGCTTAACTCCATCAGCGCAGGGGTGACGCCCCGCATCGGTCTGGAATACATGGCTGTAGGCCGCAGGGAAGAGATTGGGACCCTGCTGGACGATCTGGCAAATGTCGCGGAAGGCGGTTCCGTATTCCGGTTCATCGTAGGACGGTATGGAAGCGGAAAGAGTTTTCTGCTGCAGATCATCCGGAACTATGCCATGGACCGGAACTATGCCGTGGCAGATGCGGATCTCTCTCCGGAGCGCAAGCTCACCGGCGGTAGCGGGCATGGGCTGAACACCTACCGGGAACTGATACGCAACCTGTCCACTCGGGTCCGCCCCGATGGGGGGGCTCTGCCGGCGCTGCTGGAAAAATGGATCTCCGGCATCCAGGTCCACGTCCTGAAGGAGCTCTCTGATGAAAAATCTGCCGCCGGAAAGGCCGGTGAAGCCAGGGATACCGGTGAAGCCGCCGGAGAGGCTGCATCCAGCTCTGCCCAGGCGGAAGTGGATCTGCGGATGGAAGCCCGGATCCTCCGCGAGATCCACCAAATGGACACTCTGGTCCATGGATTTGATTTCGCCAAAGTACTGACTGCTTACTGGCGCGGCTGGAAATCCGGTTCCGATGAACTGCGGAGCGCGGCCCTCAAGTGGCTGCGGGGAGAATATACCACCCGGTCAGAGGCGCATGCGGAACTGGGGGTCCGGTCTATTATCGGAAATGATACCTGGTTCGATGACCTCAGGCTTATCTCTGCCTTTGCCCGCACAGCGGGATGCACCGGTTTCCTGGTACTGCTGGATGAGGGTGTGAATCTGTATAAAATCAGCAATTCCCAGTCAAGGAACAACAATTATGAGAAACTCCTCAATATGTTCAATGATGCCATGCAGGGCAAGATGCAAGGCATAGGCATCTATATGGGAGGGACGCCCCAGTTCGTAGAAGACCCGCGCCGGGGACTGTTCAGTTATGAGGCGCTGCGTACGCGTCTTGTGGGGACCCGGTATGTGCGGGAGGGATTCCGGGACCTGCAAAGCCCTCTGTTGACCCTGGACAAGCTGTCCCACGAGGAACTGTTCGTGCTGCTTAAAAAAGTGCTGGAGATCCATTGTGCACATCATCAATCCCAAACCCGTGTCACGGATCATGACCTGATGGAATTTCTGCAGCTTGCTTTAAGCCGGTTGGGCGCAGAGGAACTTCTGACTCCCCGGGAAGTGCTGCGGGATTTTGTCGGCATCCTGAATGTGCTTCTCAAGGAACCGGACATTTCCTTCCAGGGTCTGCTCACCGGGAACCTGTTCCATGTGTCCTCCGCCGGAGAGGAGAGCCGGTCGGGCAATGACGGAGACGGGGAAGCCGTGGAGTTTACATTATGAGCAGGGATGTTTTTTCCCGGCTTGCTCCATTCATTCGGGACTATATCTATCGGAACAACTGGAGCGAACTGCGGCCTGTCCAGGTGGAGGCCTGCCGGGTGATTTTCGATACTCCAAACCATCTGCTTCTTTCCTCCGGCACCGCATCGGGAAAGACGGAAGCCGCCTTCCTTCCAGTGTTGACGCTGATGATGGATGATCCGCCGGCAAGCATCGGGGTACTTTACATCGCGCCCCTTAAGGCACTCATCAATGATCAGTTCCTGAGGTTGGATGATCTGCTGAAAGAGGCGGGCATCCCGGTCTGGCACTGGCACGGGGATGTGCCCCCTACCCACAAGCAGCGGCTGCTGCGCAATCCCTCCGGCGTGCTGCAGATCACCCCGGAATCTCTGGAAAGCATGCTCATCAACAAGTCCCGAGACCTGGTACGGCTGTTCGGGGATTTGCGCTTCGTTATTATCGATGAGGTCCATGCATTCATGGGGACGGACCGGGGCATCCAGGTGCAGTGTCAGCTGGAGCGTCTTAAGCGGTTTTTGCGAGGGACGCCGCGCCGCATCGGGCTCTCGGCCACCCTGGGGGACTATTCCCTGGCGGAAGCCTGGCTGGCGGCAGGCACGAACATCCCGGTCTCTACGCCTAAGGTCAGTATGGGAAACCAGAAGATCCGCCTTTCTGTCGAGCATTTTTATGAACCGGAGGAGCCGGAAGAGAAAGAAAAGAAGCCCGGGACCCGCGGACAAGAAGCAGCGGAACTGCCGCCGGCGTCCGAAGCAGCTGCAGCATCGGCGGCTACATCGGCGGCAGCATCAGCGGCTACATCGGCGGCAGCATCGGCAGCTGCAACCACAGAGACGGCGGCTGACGCTGATTCCGCCACCGAACCTGTGTCCCTGACTGCCAGCGCCTGCTGGGAATATCTTTATGCCAGGACTTTGGATCGGAAATGCATCCTCTTTACCAACATGCGGGAAGAAGCGGAAACCGCAATCGCTACTCTGCGCCAGCTCGCGGCACTGCGCGGCACCCCGGATATTTACCATGTGCATCATGGCAGCGTGTCCGCCTCATTCCGGGAAGCGGCGGAAGCCGATATGAAAACAGCCCCTGGACCCGTGACGGTAGGGGCCACTGTTTCCCTGGAAATGGGCATCGACATCGGCCGGCTGGAACGGATCCTGCAGCTGGATGCCCCCAACTCCGTTTCCAGCTTCCTTCAGCGCCTGGGCCGGTCCGGAAGAAGGGGCAATCCCTCAGAAATGTGGTTCGTATGCCGGGAGGAACGCCCCTCAGGACTGCCCCTGTTGCCCTATCAGATCCCATGGCGGCTGCTGCAGGTGATCGCCATTATCGAATTGTATCTGAAAGAAAGATGGGTGGAGCCTCCTGTCCGGGTAAATTATCCCCTGAACATGCTTTACCACCAGACCATGAGCATCCTGGCGGGTGCCGGAGAGATGCAGCCCGCATCTCTGGGACAGCAGGTGCTGGGGATGGAGGCCTTTTGCCAAATTTCCCCGGAGGATTACCGGGAACTGCTGCATACCCTGCTGGCTGCGGACCATCTGCAGCTGACCGAAGAGCGGGGGCTGATTCTGGGGCTGGAAGGGGAAAAAATCGTCAACAATCATCATTTTTACGCTGTTTTTCCTGAAGAAGAGGAGTATACAGTGGTGGCGGAATCCAAACAAATCGGCAAGATCGAAGTGCCTCCGCCGGTAGGAGAACGTATTACTCTGGCCGGACGCAACTGGGAAGTGATGGATCTGGATTTCAAGCAGAAGATGGTGTTCACCCGCCCAGTGAAAGGAAAAATCAAAACTTACTGGCAGGGTGGGGGGCTTCGCATTGCCGGCCGGGTGGTGGAAGGGGTCCGGGAAGTGCTGCTTTCCGAAAGGGATTACCCATACCTGGGTCCCGGGGCTGCCAAACGTCTCCAGGAAGCCCGGTTCGTCAGCAGGAATTCTGACCTGGCCCAACATCAGGTCCTGCCTTTGGGCGGAAAAACCCTGTGTCTCCTGCCCTGGCTGGGTACGCTGGATTATCATGCACTCATGCTGCTGCTCCGTAAATTTTGTACCCCGGTGTTCGATATCAGGAGCATTGGAGGGCAGGCCCCCTATTTCATCCTGGTCCGCATGGGAGAGGGCAGCGGAGAGGATCTGCTTAAACACCTGCAGCAAGTGCTGATGGACGTACCGGACCTTCAACCATTGCTCAGCGACGAAGAAGCAATGGAAATCAAGCGCAGCATCGAGTACAGGACCCCCAAGTTTGACCGGTTTATCCCGATGAGCCTTCACCGCAAATCCGTGATGCAGGACTATATCGATCTTGCTGCTCTTAGCCGGTCGGTGATGTCCTGGAGCTGTGCGTCCGGGGAGGTTGGATCATGACTTCTGCCTGCCCTCCCTGTCCGCCCTGCCCTCCCTGTCCGCCCTGCTCTCCCTGCCCGCCCTCCTCTTCCCCGTCCGGCCATACTGCACCGCCCGGCAGCGGAGTATTCCCCCGTCTGGCACCCTTCATCCGTGAATACATCTATAGAAATGGATGGGCGGAACTGCGGGAGATTCAGGTGGCAGCCTGCCAGGTGATCTTTGATACGCAGAACCATCTGCTGCTGGCTTCCGGCCCGGCTTCCGGCAAAACGGAGGCCGCCTTCCTGCCGGTATTGACTCAGTTGCATGAAAACCCGCCTTCTACCGTAGGTGTGCTCTACATCGCTCCCCTGAAAGCCCTGATCAATGACCAGTTTCTAAGGCTTCAGGACCTGCTTTCGGAGTCCGGGATTCGGGTGCGCCACTGGCATGGGGATGTGATGCGCAGCGACAAGGAGCACTTTCTGCGTCAGCCTTCGGGGATCCTGCAGATCACTCCCGAATCCCTGGAAAGCATGGTGCTGCATAAAGGCCGGGATTTAGGCAGGATTTTCGGAGATCTTCGGTTTATTATCATTGATGAAGTGCATGCGTTCATGAACGCCGACCGGGGGACCCAGGTGCTGTGTCTGCTGGAGCGTCTCAAGCCCCACCTGCGCACTTCCCCCCGTAGGATCGGTCTTTCCGCTACTCTGGGAGACGTTCGGATCGCAGGAGAATGGCTGGCTTCCGGCACAGACCGGCCTGCGGAGATTCCCGCCATTGCACCGTCAACCCAGAAGATTCGCCTGTCTGTGGAACATTTTTTGATGCCGGCGCTGGAAGATATCAAGGATCCCTTGGAAGAACCTTCCCTTAAATATATCTATGAAAAAAGTCTGTAAAGGCGGTGCATCGTGTTTGCCAACGGCCGGGAATCGGCAGACGGCATCATCGCCAACCTGCGGTTTATCGCCGCGGTCCGTGGCACACCGGACTATTACCATGTGCATCACGGCAGCATCTCCGCCCCCCTTCGGGAAGATGCGGAGACCGAAATGAAGGAATCTCCGGGGCCTGTTGTCACCGGAGCCACCCTCACCCTGGAAATGGGCATCGATATCGGAAAGCTGGAAAGGATCATCCAGGCAGGCCCGCCTGTCTCCGTCTCCAGCCTGGTGCAGCGCCTGGGCCGGTCCGGACGCCGGGGCAACCCTCCGGAGATGTGGTTTTTGGACTGGGAGACGGAAGGAGGCAAAAGCGCGCCCCTGCCCTACCAGCTGCCCTGGCGGCTGCTGCAAACCATTGCCATGATCCAGCTGTACCTGGAAGAGCGGTGGATCGAGCCTCCCCGGATAATAAAAACCCCCTGCAGCATCCTGTATCATCAAACCATGAGTATTCTGGCATCGGCGGGGGAATTATGCGCAGAAGCATTATCCGGGAGGGTGTTGGGATTGTCCCGGTTTTCCGGTATCACTCCGGAGGATTTCAGGGAACTTCTTTCCCACCTGCTGGCCCTGGACCACATCCAGCAGACAGAGGAAGGCGGGCTCATTATTGGCCTCACGGGTGCCCGGGTGGTGGAGAATTTTGATTTTTTTGCCGTTTTTCCCGAGGAAGAGGAATGGGCGGTGGTGGACGGTTCCAACCAGGTTGGTTGCATCGAGGACCCGGTGCCGCCCGGAGAATACGTCACTGTCGGGGGACACTGCTGGCAGGTCACACGCGTTGATAATGAACGTCGCATCGTGTTCGTCCAGGCCACCAAACGGCTCATCCGCTTTTTCTGGCACGGGGATCGCGCACTGCTGCACGACCGCATTCTAAAACGCATGCGCCAGGTTTTATTTGAAACCGCGGAATACCCCTATCTGCAGCAGGCTGCCTTGGAAAGGCTCCGGGAGGCCCGAAATCTGGCCGCTTTTGCTGAACTGGACAAGTATAATTTTTACAGCTGGCACGATCACGCTACCGGCAGCGATATGTGCTGTCTGTTCCCCTGGATGGGGCACCTGTCCTATCACACGCTGCTGCGCATCCTGAAAAACCACTCCCGGGGAAATCCGGAAGCGGACCGGTTTGCCGGGCTAAGGCCCTACTTCATCACCTTTCGGATGCAGGGGAATTCACCCGGGTCCTACCTGAAGCAGATCAAGCAGCTTTTCGGTGGCAGGATCCCGCCTAACGCCGTTTTCGATGATCACGAAATACGGCTGTTCAAAAAGGAGTGCGAGTACAAAGTTCCTAAGTACGACTGCTTTGTTCCCGACTCTCTGTTAAAGAAACAACTGATCAACGACTATATCGATATGGATTTTCTCCGGAGTGAAGTGGCGCTGTGGCAGGCGCCGCCGGACCTACGTGACGTCCCTGCGGAATGACGTCCCTCCGGAGTGACGTCCCTCCGGAGTGAAGCCCTGCCGAAGCAAGGCGTCTTGCCCTGCCCTACCCTACCTTGCTTTGCCATGCCCTACCTTGCTCTGCCTTGCTTTACCCTATCCTGCGGTTTCGATGCGATAGGTGTTTCTCCCCGCCGCCTTGGCCTTGCACAGCGCAGCATCGGCCAGTACGAACAGGGAATTGGGACTTAAGCCCCGGGCCGGCCATATGACCGCCGCTCCTACGCTCACGGTTTGTATCTCCGGCCCGTCATCGCCGGTATCCCGTGGAATTTGCAGATTCTGAATACAGGATATAAGTCTTTGTGCAAAGATTGCTGCCCCATCCACATCTGTATCGGGAAGCAGGATCACAAACTCATCCCCTCCATACCGGGAGGTGAGATCTGTTCTCCTCCTGGCGGCGGAACGCAGAGCCTGTCCGATGATTTTTAATATCTCGTCCCCTTTTTCCTGTCCGTGGACCAGGTTGACTTTCTCAAACTGATCCACATCCACAATCATAATAGTAACCGGCTCCCGGCTTCGCATGGACCGGGCCCACTCCCGGGCATACATGTCATCCAGTTTGCGCCGGTTCGCCAGTCCAGTAAGAAAATCGATTTCTGAGACTTTAAGCAGTTCATCGTTAAGCTGTTTGAGTTCATCACTTTTTTTCTCCAGCATCAGGTTGTGTTCCATTATATGTTTTTCATTTTCCTCCAGCCGGATGTCCCGAAGCAGCAGATTGATGCGTGTGGAACCCAGAGCGCGGCGGATAAAGAAAATGACGGCGGCAAAAGAGGTGGTGTGATAGATATAGGTAAAAATATAATCATCGATTCCCGGATATACCGGCTTTACCAGATAAATCAGCGCCAGCGAAAATACTGCCTGCGTCAGTACGATGAGACTGAACAGCAATTTTTCTGATATGCGGAAAAAGACTGTCAGCGCAGCAATTCCCAGAAGATACGTGCTAAGGTCGATGATCCCCTGGCGCATCTGCAAAATCGTCATCCCCAGAACCGTCCACAGAGATGACAGAAACAGCACATAATCGCTGACCCCAGGCTTCTGCGTCTTGATCGCTTTCGATTTTTGTCTGCGCATGATGAAAGCGCAAATAAAAAGAAATATACTGAATGCGATATCCAGTCCGCCTAAGATCCAGCGGATCCTGCCGGGTTTCAGGGTGCTCCAGGGGGAGAAGAAATGCCAAAGACCATAGATCAGCACAAGCAGAGACCCCATATATACCGCATAGCGTGCCCAGGACAGATATTCCTTGTAGAGCTCAAAATTCAGACGGCGCCTGTTTTCAGCGGAAATTTGTGGATGCATAAAAATTCGAAGTCCGCGGATAAACCTGATCAATGATCCCACCATCCCTTTACAAGATGCTTCCTGCCTATGGTTCTGCCGGGTATTTTTCTTGTGAAAAAATAAGCAAACTGCGATTACGCTGGAGCCATATATATGTACTTATTATCATGCAGCATGTGTCGAATTTTGTCAATGAATCAATTGTGATTCTGCTGCAGCAGGATTCATTTGCGTACTCAAATTTGATTCTGCTGCAGAAAGTACC
>DOHE01000152.1:16729-16886 GCA_003535395.1 Clostridiales bacterium
CGAAACAAATCGATTGCATGCGCAAATAAAAAGCTGCGGATTTCTCCGCAGCTTCGTTACTGCTATAGCGAAAAATAGGGTTAACCCTTGCAGAAATAATGCGTTAACCGCTTCTTTTTATCTTTTGGCCAGAACATCCTTCTCATACTGCCTGACC
>DOHE01000199.1 GCA_003535395.1 Clostridiales bacterium
TTTATCAATGATACATTACACTAGTTTACAATGCATTTTATTAAATCTATCTATTTGGTCCCCGCAGGCGCGGGGGTGATCCGGATGCTTAGTCACAGAGTATCATGACGTCTATCTGGTCCCCGCAGGCGCGGGGGTGATCCCGCCGGCGTCATCCGCAGCACTTCCTTATAATACTCATAGATCTGGACATGGGTATACCGAGGCGTACAATGTGGTCCAGTAGTTAAACACGGCACTTTCAAGCACGAAAAAACAAACCACCTGCCGGCAAAATTCCTTTGCACCGGCAGGTGGTTTTTGTTTTGGTGCGAAAGGCGGGATTTGAACCCGCACGCCCTTGCGGACACTAGAACCTGAATCTAGCGAGTCTGCCAGTTCCACCACTTTCGCGTTGAAGACGTTGTTATTTTAACCGAAGCGCCTGCATTTTGCAAGACCCATTCTTTTCTTTTTGATATCCGTATAGTAAAATTGATTCTGCATTGCGGATTGGAATCGGCACCGGGGGGAATGGGAATTGATGAAATATGCGTTTTTGGGGCTGTTTGTTATTATCATGGTGGTTGTCGGGCTTTACAGCCGAAAAAAGGTGACGGGCATGAACGATTTCCTGCTGGGAGGCAGGAACATGGGCCCGTGGATCACGGCTTTCGCCTATGGGACCACATATTTCTCCGCGGTGCTGTTCATCGGGTATGCCGGCAATATGGGATGGAATTTTGGCATTTCTGTGGTATGGATCGGTTTGGGCAATGCGCTGCTGGGCAGCCTGCTGGCCTGGAAGGTGCTGGCCAAACGCACCCGGGCGATGACGCATCATCTGGAAGCGGCCACTATGCCGTCATTTTTTGAAAACCGTTATCAGAGCCGGGGACTTAAAATCGCCACCGCTATCATTATCTTTGTGTTTATGGTGCCGTACTCCGCTTCCGTTTACCAGGGTCTGGGCTACGTTTTTGAAAATACATTCAATATCCCCTTTATGTATGCCATGCTGGCCATGGCTGTGCTCACGGGTCTTTACCTGCTCCTGGGAGGCTACATTGCCACGGCGCTCAATGACCTGATCCAGGGCCTTGTTATGGTGGGAGGCCTCCTTCTCATGATTTTTTATGTTCTGAAGTTCCCTGCCGTCGGCGGCCTTGCAGAAGGGCTGACTCGGCTTGGCAGGATCGATCCTGATTTTATTGCCCCCTTCAGCAGCAGTCCGGTCAATCTGCTGGCACTGGTGGTGCTCACCAGTCTGGGCACGTGGGGCCTTCCCCAGATGGTACACAAGTTTTACACCATCCGTGATCAAGCCGCCATCAAAAGGGGAACCATCATTTCTACTGTGTTTTGCACTTTCATTGCGGTCGGGACCTATTTCACCGGTGCATTTGGCCGGCTGGTCCTGAACAACACAAAACCCGACGGCATCTCCGACCGGATCATGCCAAACGTGCTCAGCACCGCGTTGCCGGAAGGCCTGATGAGCGTCATCATCATCCTGATCCTGTCCGCATCCATGTCGACCTTGTCCTCTCTGGTGCTGGTTTCCAGCTCCGCGATTTCTGTGGATCTGGTAAAAGGAGTGCTGATGCCCAAAATATCTGCCAGAGCCAATCTGGGGCTGATGCGATTTCTCTGCGTGCTGTTTGTGGCTTTGTCCTTTCTGGTGGCCATGACTAAGAATGCCATCATTACCCTTATGTCGTTTTCCTGGGGCACCATTGCGGGCGCGTTTCTGGCGCCCTTCCTGTACGGGCTGTACTGGAAGAAGGCGACAAAAGCCGGAGCCTGGGTCGGCTTTTTTACCGGAGTGATCATTTCTGTAGCCGGGGCGATCCTCTTCGGCCCTTCCAAGGCGCCTCTCATCGGAGCGGTGGCCATGGTAGTGCCCCTCGGAGTCGTGCCCCTGGTCAGTCTGATCACGCCCAAGCTGCCCCGGGATCATATACAATACGTATTTCAAACGGGCTTAAGCAAGCCGGAGGGGATTTGATCATGGAGAATCTGAAATACAATGCAAAACGGGAATGCATGGGCCGGGGCGAGATGCGCCGGCTGCAGCTGGAGCGGCTCCGCTGGACGGTACAGCACGCCTGTTCGAATGTGCCGTTTTACCGGGACCGGCTGCAAAGCATTGGCTTGAAACCAGAGCACATCCAGGATCTTAAGGATCTTGAAAACATTCCTTTTACCGTCAAGACGGATTTGAGAGATCATTATCCATACGGGCTGTTCGCCGTACCCATGAAGGATATCGTGCGCATCCATTCCTCCTCCGGGACCACGGGCAAGCCCATCGTGGTAGGGTATACCCGCAACGATATGGAGGCCTGGGCGGAGTGTGTGGCGCGGCTGATCATGGCAGCAGGCGGGCATGACGAGGATATCGCGCAGGTGGTGTTCGGATACGGCCTGTTCACCGGAGGGCTGGGCCTGCATTACGGGCTTGAAAAGGTGGGGATCACCGTGATCCCTGCCTCGAGCGGCAACTCAGAAAGACAAATCATGCTTCTGGAGGATTTTGGCGCCACGATTCTCGTGGGGACGCCTTCCTACGCTTTGTATCTTTCGGAGATCGCCCAGGAGGCGGGGCTCACACGGGACCGGCACAAGCTTCGGCTGGGGCTGTTCGGCGGGGAAGGCCATACTCCGGAGATGCGATCAGAGATCGAAAGCCGCTGGGGCATTCTGGCTACAGAAAATTACGGGCTCAGCGAGATCGTGGGCCCCGGCGTATCCGGCGAGTGTTACTGCCAGTGCGGCATGCATATCAATGAAGACTTTTTTTACCCGGAAATCATCGATCCGGAAACGGGAAAGGTGCTGGGGTATGGAGAAAAAGGGGAGCTGGTGTTGACGACCCTGTCCAAGGAAGGCATCCCCATGCTTCGATACCGCACCAAGGATATCACCATTTTGGAAGAGGAGCCCTGCAGGTGTGGCCGGACGACTGTGCGGATGCAGAAGGTGCTGGGCCGGACCGATGACATGCTGATTATCCGTGGGGTGAATGTGTTCCCATCCCAGATCGAAAGCGTGCTGGTGGGGATGGAGCATATCGGCCCGCATTATCAGATCATCGTCAGAAGAAAGAATTACATGGATGAGATCGAAGTCATGGTAGAGCTTACCGACGGGAGCCTGCTGGACAGTTTTCGGGAACTGGAAAGCCTGGAACAGCGGATCCGGCACAAACTGCGAATGGTGCTGCAGATCGATGCCAAGGTGACCCTGGTGAATCCCAAGACCATCGAACGGTCCACGGGCAAGGCCAAGAGGGTCGTCGACCTGAGAAATGAAAAATAACTGCGCTGCAGGGTTTCAAGGCTGCAGCAGGAACAAAAATTCAACACCATACAGGAGGAACACCCCGAATGGATAATAAAAGCATTATGCTGGGGAACGAAGCCGTCGCCCGGGGAGCTTATGAAGCGGGAGTTCGGGTGGCCAGCGCCTACCCGGGCACACCCAGCACGGAGATCACCGAAAACCTGGCTCATTATCCGGAAGTCTACAGCGAGTGGGCGCCCAATGAGAAGGTCGCGCTGGAAGCGGCCGTGGGGGCTTCCTTTGGCGGGGCCCGAGCTCTTTGCTGCATGAAGCATGTAGGGCTCAATGTGGCGGCCGATCCCCTGTTCACAGCTTCCTATACCGGCGTCAACGGCGGGCTGGTCGTCGCCGTGGCGGACGACCCCGGGATGCACAGTTCCCAGAACGAACAGGA
>DOHE01000144.1 GCA_003535395.1 Clostridiales bacterium
TTGATTTACATTACGAATTGAAGCTATCTTTAGCGTAACCGCTTCACCGCTTCCGATCGCGATCAGACATCATTCACGATCTGCCCTGACGGCCAGCTCCACTTTGCCGTTTGTTTTGGCGCCGGCCAGGATGACCGCTTGTTCCGGCGTCACTTCCAGGGACAGATACCGGGGGAGCGCAAGTCCGTGTTCTTCCCCGCCGCTTGGCAGCACTTTTCCCGATTCGTCCAGAAGGGAGACGATCCGGATGCCCTCCAGCCGGGAAGTCACGCGTTTCTCCGTGTTGGATACCAGCAGAAGGTCGACGGTTCCGCCGGATCCGAGCCACCAGCCGTTCGCCTGCTCTCCTTTCAGTTCCAGGGCCATCAGCACATTGCCCTCAGTTTGGATGAATCCTGCGGGAAAACGGTGCGAAGGCAGCAGATTACCCGTGTAAATGATTTCTCCGGCATGCAGCGCGCAAGCAACCCGATACCCGGCATAGTATTCCGCGCCATATGAATCCCCCGGCAGAACAGCTCCCTCCGCCGCTTCCTGCGGAAGTAACCGGATTGTCAGCATATCCGCCGATATGACGGAGCCCAGAGCGATGTCCCGGGCGGCGCAAAAGACCTTCACACTGCGGGATGCCCCTGAGGCGGCCCTCAGCAGGGCGGCCTCCACTCCGACCAGCAGTGCCAGTACACCAAGCATCCCCAGCAATATGATCGTGTTTTTTCTCATAAACCTGCCTCCCTTCTGTCGTCCGGGATCTCAACGTCACGGTGGACCATCACCGTACGGATCCCTTCCCCTCCGAATATCGCCCGTTCGAATAATCCCGTTGCATAGGACCCGGCGACCACGGCATGAACCGTCAATCGGCGGACAGGATTCCCCAGGCTGCATGTTTCCCCGTCTTCGCCATACAGCACATCCAGTTCGCGGATAATCAATCCTCCCTGCAGCAGGGATCCGGCCGAGAGCGGCGCCAAATTCTCATCCAGACTCAGGTTGGCCTGCAGGTACAGGCGGAAAACTTCCTCCAGGTTGACGGCATCGAGTGTGACCCGTCCGGATGACGCTTCCGGTACGTCTATGGATTCATAAACCGCCAGGCAGGACATATCCAGCGCGTCGGAAATTTCACGCCGGACTGCCAGCAGCAGGGCATGTTCCAGGATGACGGCAAAAAGCGGCAGTAAAATAAATATGACCAGTCCGCCTGTCAACACCACATCCATAGGCATGCTGCCCCTTTTCCCCGGGAACAGATCCTCCGGAGCAAATCCCTGTCTTCGCCTAATTATATATTTTTCTGGCCACTGTACTTTTTTCATAACACATCCTCGTCTCCCGGGCATTCCGTATAAACAGTCCGACAACATCCTGCCGGCTGCAGGTAACTTGAACGGATAACGTGAGCATGCTTCCCTTGGGTGCGGAGGCGGTGCCTGCAATCACGATTCCCCGGAATCCCGCTGCCTCCAGCTTCTGTCTGAGCTGCTGCTTCTCCGTTTCCGGCAATCCGTTCAGATATTCCATCTTTGAGAGGTATTCACTGCAAATCAAACTGAAGTCCGCTTTCTTGCCGATCGGGATCATCATTTCCACCAGCATGACGGCAAACAAAACCGTCACGGCCAGACAGAATCCGGTTAAAATTGCTCTTGCAGGCACTTTTGCCCACCTCCTTCCCGGGACAGCCTGTCTTGAGGCTTATGACGATGCAAAAATGGTGGCGGAGATATTCGTCCACCAGGTTTGCATCTGGGAAATGATGTTTTCCCCGAAAGTGCGCAGCCCGGGAATTAACACCAGCCCCACCACAATGACGGCGGCTGTGATGGCAAGAATCTGGTCTACTCCCAAAGCGCCCCGCTCTCCAGCCATTTCCTTCTTCACGCGCGCCATTCGCGATGCCTCCCGAAAACCTTCCCTGTTCCCGGTTTTTCCGTTCCTGCGATTTTTCATTGCACATGCCCCCTTAAAGGATATGTCAAGTTCCCTGTCGTGGAGAGAACCTGCATTCAGGTTATTTCGATCATATCTTCAGATTTCACGAACCTGTGATGGCAGATACCGCATGGCCGGCTTCCATCTGCAACAGGATGACCAGAAGCGCGCAGAGTGTCAGGCTGAACAGCACGGCGGCAGCCAGCGCCCGATAACCGCTGTTCTCCGTCTCCGCCTGCATTTGTCCAAGGTACTTGGAAAAATAGTATTCTTCCAGTTTTTCAAGCAAGTCCCCGGCCATGCCGGTTTCTATCCCCTGTTTCAGGCACAGGTACAGAGATTCTGCTTCCGCGGACGCGTATCGGGTACGGAAAGAAGCAAAAGCTGTTTCCAGATCATTTGTCAATTCCAGTTTGGCGGACAGATCGACGAGGCACTCGCGCAGCTCCCCTTCTTCCGGAATGTTAAACGCGGATTTCAAGGCATCGTGAGGCTTGATGCCGGACGACATCTGGTTGCTGAGAAACCGGTAAATCCGGTATATATGCTTTCCGATGTCCCTTCTTTTCCGTTTTTTCTCCATCGCTTCCAATATGTTTGGCAACCGGGTCGCCAGCAGCCAAACTGCCATACCGGCCAACAGCCGTCGCCGTACCAGGACCGCTGCCAACCCGGCCCCGATTCCGACAGCCTGTCTTAAATATTTTTTTCCTGCCGCATTTTTTCCGTCTTGCACGCTTTTCTGCGATGTTTTTCCGATCCGCCGCACCGCCATGATCTTGCGAAATTGGCCGTCCAGTCTCATCTGCAGTGTTCGGACGATCCACCAGGCAACAACCAGATCTGAAAGCAGCAGAACAGGTCCCATGCCCGGCGGTATTATCTGTATCATTTGAACAGACTCCCTCATGATTGTTTAAGACGCGCCGTCATACGCAGCGCCAGGAAGATTCCCAGCATATAGAGCAGCGTCAGTACGGTCAGGAGCAGCCTTCCCGTGGGATGAGAAAGATAGAATTCACCGGCGGGACCTTTCGTGGATA
>DOHE01000120.1 GCA_003535395.1 Clostridiales bacterium
ACCGCCGCATCACCGGTCCTCATATTTTCCAGATATCCCAATGCGAGCACGCTGTTTGTTTCCGATGTGATCACATGCCGGAACATAGCTTCCGCTCTTTCCAGCTGATTTGTGGCCGCATAACATAAGCCCAGCAGATTGACTGCTTCATTGAATTCAGGATAAAAATACAATGCCTTTTTCAGTTCAATAATGGCAATATCCTCATTCCCGTTCCGAAGGTTTTCCAGCGCCTTATTGTACAGTACCAGGGCATTGCTGATCTCTTCTGTCAGCATGTACCCCTTTTCCGTCAGCTGTTCCGGATATAAAGGACGGTATGCGGATAACTCCGTTTGAAGATCGATCATTGTATTCCTCTCCTGTTTAGAACCTGCCTGCGAACCTCGCCTATATAATACAGAGAACCGAAGGCACACACGATCCCCCCGGGTCCCGCTGCTCTTATGGCTTTTTCGATTGCATCACAAATACTGCTGCTTTCTGTCGCAGGAACTCCCTGCTGGAGTATATGCCGGGCCAGTTCGTCTGCAGGCAGTGCCCGGTCACTGTCCGGCTGAGTGGCGATCACCCTGGATGCGATCCCGTAAACCGCCTTGAGCATAGCTGGATAATCCTTGTCACGCAGCACCCCTGCAATAAAAACGATCTTTCGTCCGGGAAACAGTTCCTTCAAGGCATCTGTCAACGCCTTGGCCCCTTCCGGATTATGAGCTCCGTCAATATAAAACAGAGGACGATCATTCACCTGCTCCAGTCGTCCCGGCCAGAACGTCTCCGCGATCCCCTGCTGCATATGAGTTGCGTCTATTTTCAGGATACCCGCTTTTGCCAGTATTTCAACGGTGGCAACAGCAACGGCTGCATTTCCAGCCTGATGCCGTCCCAGCAGGGAAGTATAAAAATCCCCATATCCGTCAATTGCAAAACGGGTCCCTGTCCTATCCACATTTGATACAGCCAGCCTGGAAAAATCAACCGGGTGCAAGACCGCTCCCCTGTCCGCACAGGCTTGCTCAAATACACTCATAACTTCCGGTTCCTGGGGATGCACGATCACCGGGCATCCTTCTTTTATAATGCCCGCTTTTTCAAATGCAATTTTTGTAAGCGTATCCCCCAACCGGTCCATGTGATCGTACCCGATGGTGGTGATGACGGCAGCCAGCGGCGCCCGTATAACATTGGTCGCATCAAACCTTCCTCCCAGGCCTGTTTCCAGTACCACCACCTCACAGCCCTCAGATTTGAAATATAAAAATCCGATTGCGGTAACCAGTTCAAATTCCGTAGGATGCTCCATGCCTTCCGCCAGCATCCGGTCAACCTGCTGTTTTACTTTTTCGGTGAGCTCGCCTAAGTCCTCATAGGGGATACGATTTCTGCCGACCCGAATGCGGTCAGCAAAATCCACCAGCGCCGGGGAAGTATAAAGGCCGGTCCGCAATCCGGCTGCAGAAAGGATGCTGGCTATATACGCAGAAGTGGAACCTTTCCCGTTCGTACCTGCAACATGGATGAAACGCAGGCTGTCCTGGGGGTTCCCCAAGAAGTCTGTCAGCGTTTTCATCCGTTCCAGCCCCAGTCTGCTTCCAAAACGGATGCTGTTGTGGATGTAGGCCAGGGCTTCCTCCCCGTTCATGGGATCATCCTTTCTTCCCGCAGCATACCTTGTATTTTCTGCCGCTGCCGCAGGGGCAAGGATCATTTCGGCCCACATGTCCGGATTTGGCCGGTTCTTTCCGGGCCGGCATCTCCTCTTCCCCGTGGGAAGCAGAAATCGGTTCCGCTACTTTTTCCCGCTTCAGGGCTGCATCGTCATTGCGCTGGATCCTGGAACGCAGCAGCAGCCGGATGACATCCTCCTGCATGCTCCGAATCATTTCTTCAAACATTTCGTAGCCTTCAAACTTGTATTCGATCACCGGATCCCGCTGGCCGTATGCCCGGAGCCCGATGCCGACCCGCAGCTGGTCCATGGCATCGATGTGGTCCATCCACTTCTGGTCCACCACCCGAAGCAGCACCACCCGCTCCAGCTCCCGCATCAGATCCGGTGTATTATCCTGTTCATGCTTTTCATAAAGGTTCATGGCGTGCTGTATTAAGCGGCGGGTCAGTTCATCCGGACTCATGCCTTCCAGATCCGCAGGTTTTACGTTAAAGCCATCCTCCAAAGGGAAAAGCCCCGCATAATAGCCCCGGATGCCTTCCCAGTCCCACACTTCCGGATGCGGAGATTCCGCAGTGAAACGCTGTACAATGAATTCGATGGTTTTCTCGATCATCCGGACAATATTGTCTCTGAGGCTTTCTCCGTTCAGCACCTGTTTGCGCTGGCTGTAAACCACATCCCGCTGCTTGTTCATCACGTCATCGTACTGAAGCACATGTTTGCGGATATCAAAATTCCGGCCTTCCACCCGCTTCTGGGCATTCTCCAGAGCTTTGGAAAGCATATTGTGTTCGATGGGCTGATCCTCTTCCAACCCCAGCATCTCTACGACCCGGGTGAGACGATCTGATCCGAACAGACGCATGAGGTCGTCCTCAAGGGAAATATAGAAACGCGAAGAGCCTGGATCTCCCTGCCTTCCGGACCGCCCCCGAAGCTGGTTGTCGATCCTCCTGGATTCATGGCGTTCTGTTCCGATGATATGAAGTCCACCCAGTCCAACGACCTTTTCTCGTTCCAGGCTGGTCACCTGCCTGTGTTTTTCCATCAGATCCTTGAATACTTTCCGGGCCGAGAGCAGGTCGTCATCGTCTGTTTCAAAGAAGCTGCCAGCTTGGAGGATCATGTCATCCGTGTAGGCCAGCCGTTTCATCTCCTGTTTGGCCAGATACTCCGGATTCCCTCCCAGCATGATGTCAGTCCCGCGGCCGGCCATGTTGGTAGCAATGGTCACCGCGCCCGGTTTCCCGGCCTGGGCGATGATCTCCGCTTNNGCTTCTTTTTCATGGTATTTTGCATTCAGCACCTGATGGTTGGTGATCCCCTTTTTCTTCAGGATATTGCTAAGCTCCTCCGATGTTTCAATGGAAATGGTTCCCACCAGCACCGGCTGGCCTTTCGTGTGGCATTCGGTGATCTCGTTCACCACCGCATTGAATTTGCCTCTTTTTGTTTTGTATACACAGTCCGGGTTATCGGTTCGGATCATGGGCATATTGGTGGGGATCACGATGACATCCAGCTTGTAGATCGTGTTGAATTCCACTTCTTCTGTCAACGCGGTACCCGTCATCCCCGCGAGTTTCCGGTACAGGCGGAAATAGTTCTGGAAGGTGATGGTCGCCAGGGTTTTGCTTTCCCGCTCCACCTTGACGCCCTCCTTGGCTTCGATAGCCTGATGCAATCCATCGCTGTAACGTCTGCCGTACATCAGCCGGCCGGTGAACTCATCGACGATGATGACCTCCCCGTCCTTCACGACGTAATCGGTATCTCTTTTCATGATGCCGTGGGCACGGATAGCCTGGTTGATATGGTGCAGGATCCCGATATTTTCCGGTTCTGACAGGTTTTGAATGCCGAAATACTGTTCTGCGCGCTTGATGCCGGAAGCTGTCAGCGCAGCCGTATTGGCTTTCTCGTCCACCAGGTAATCTTCCTGTATTTCTTCAAAGGATTCCTTGTCATCCATCTGGGTGAATGTTTTTTTCCGAAGCCTCGCCGCAAAAGTATTCGCCCGGGCATACATGTCCGTGGATTTGTCTCCGGCTCCGGATATGATCAGGGGCGTCCGGGCCTCATCGATGAGGATGCTGTCCACTTCGT
>DOHE01000041.1 GCA_003535395.1 Clostridiales bacterium
TAACTTCTGGGTGCTAGGAAACATTGCAGTCAGGGTGGAAGTGGGGATCGAATCCAGTGATGGCCGGCAGACGGCTATCCTTCCGCCGGATGGGTTTGGAGCTGCAGAATCCGTGATCGTCAAGGCGGACCGGAAGATCCGGGACGGGGGTTGGGTTTACAGCAAGTAGAATCTCCGGTTTGGCATCGATGCCGGGTAATACTCAAAGGAGTGTGAGACTGTCTATGACACAGATAGAAAGTGAAGGGCCGACAGACGGCGAAAGAGCCGGCTTGTTGGATCAATTCAAGCGCAGCTTGAAAAAACTGGAGCTGTGGATCGACAGCCTGTATCGCAGGCACGCCGATGTTTTTAAATTTGCTTTGATGCTGATGGTATGGATCCTGATATACTTTGCTGTGGCGAACCCGCTGTACATCCTGGACCGTTGGGTCCTGTACGCCGGGATTGTACTGAATATATGCCTGTTCCTGCTCTATGCGGCGGAGAAATCCTTCCGGAGGTTGCTCCTGCTTTGCAGCATTCCGTTTTTCGGGGTTTTTCCACTGGTGTTCCATGGATACTGGATCGGCTGCCTGATAACGATGCTGTACTATTATGGATTCTGGTACATCCTCCACCCGGCAGCTCCCGGGAATGAGATGCAAAAGACCGCAGAGGAAATCATTTTCGCGGTGTTCCTGTCAACGGTGGGGATTCTGCTGATTTGCACCTATTATCTGGCGATTCTTTCTATGCCCTTCACTTTCCTTGCGTATTACAAGCTGAAATGGGCAGTGGACGAGTATACCGGCCGGAAAACGGTTTTGTTGAAGGCGTTGAGATTCGGAATGTTCATTCCGGCCATTGCGGGGTGTTTCATTACCGTATTTCTACCTGCTCTGGCATAACATATTTTGCCTTTCTCGGCATGACTGAAGGGAGGAGAAGATTTGAGAAATTTGTACGGGGCGATTCTTCGGGGAGCCCTGCGGCAGCCACGGAAATGGGCGGTACTGATTGCCGGAGTCACCCTGGCGACAGCGGTTTCAGGGATTGTATGCCTCCTGTTCGACACCATCCAATATTCCATGAACCAGCGGATCATACGGACCGCCGGGGCCTATCACATGCTCCTCCCTGGGCTTCCGGGAGAGACTGCTGCCCGGGTCAGAAACCATGAATTTGTCACTGCTTCCGCTGCCTACAGGATCCTGGGGGCAACACAGGAAATCAGCTTGAGAAATGGGAAGGTCCTGAAAGCAGACCTGGCAGCAGCCGAAGGAGATCCGGAACTGGAGGGATTGCTGAGCGTCAATGTAAAAGGCAGGAAGCCGGAGGCATTGGATGAAATCGCGCTGGACCGGGAATTGTACCTGGCGCTTCGGGATCAGTATCAGATCGGGACCGGGATGCAGATCCGGCTGCAGCTGCCACAGTCCGCCGGACAGCTGGAAATCCTGAATGTAACCATAACCGGTGTTTTCGATCCACCCGGCTTTTCCCCGTTGGACGCTCCGTATCGGATCCTGGCAAGCCCGGCCCTGGCAGAAGAACTGGCCGGCAGGACGGATTTGAACAGGTTGAAATATGACCTGTATACCGTTGTCCGGGAAGACGGAAACCTGGAGGACAACCTGCTGGACGTATTGCGGGAGTGCAGGATCCAGACCCTCGGGACTTAAGTCCAGTATAACCGCGATTACATAGAATTGAAAAAAGGGGATACCGGCAGCCTGTTTGATATCCGGATGTGGGTGCTTCTGGTGGTATCCCTGGCAGCCGCGCTGAATATTGCCAATACTGTATCCGTGGGTATATCCGGGAAACGCCGTTTGTGCGGCATGTATCTGGCCCTGGGAGCCTGGCCGTCCCAGGTACGTTCCATCCTGCTGCTGGAGACGGCTGCGCTGGCGGTGCTGGCGTTACCAGTGGGGGGCTTGCTGGGGTATTGTATTTTCCGGGCGATTTTGGCTGCATCCGGCGGCACAGCTTTCTTTCAAACCCATCTTTACCCCTCCTCCGCTTTGAAAATAGCCCTGTCTTCCCTGATTACCATCCTGGCTGCCGCTCTGATCCCGGCAAACAGGGCGATGTCCATCCCACCGGTGGAAGCGGTGAAGACCGACGTTCCACACTCCCGGATCACCGGCAGGCGGCGGAGCAGAGGCGAAAACTCCAGGTCTCCAAACTGCCCGGGCAAGTTTTTAGGGGCCGGCATCTGGCTGGCAGGAAAATCGCTTCGCCGCTTTAAGACCCGGATCCTGTGTTCCATCGCGGCCATCGCCTCTGTACTTGCCCTGTCAGCGGCGGTCAGCTATTACATCGGGCTGGAGATCCAAAAATCAGATGCGATGGGGGACCCGGATTTTAGCATCTTCTCTTCTGCCCAGTATTTCGGGGTGCGGGCTGTGATGGATCAAAACGCGGCGGAGGAATTTTCCGCCCGGATCCAGACAGATCCGGAAATCGCGAAGATGTGGTATGAAGGCTATTATACAGGCAGGCTGGCCGGGACCGGCATCGAAGCAG
>DOHE01000118.1 GCA_003535395.1 Clostridiales bacterium
TGGTGCTTACAGAACCTACATCCACTCCAAGAAAATATATCTTTCCTCCATGGTCCGTCAGGCCCATTTCGACTCTCCATTTCCGTTTTTCATTTTTTTTCGTCCCCTGCAGTCCTTCCGGTCAGCTTTATTGTTCCCTGTTCCCTTCGCATCATCAGCATATCGGTGAAGGCTTCCAGCCGCGTTTGAAATCCTGCCTCGCCGGATATTTCATCCAGCACCAGCGTCATCACGGGGATGCCCAGATCTCTTGTCACCGATGGAAGGATGCTCTGAGCTGTGATTTCCGGCATGCACGTCAGGGGGTATGTTTGTATAATCCCGTCAAATCCCTGCTTTGCAAACAGGACGGAATTTCCTACTGTTTCCCTCGCATGTCCGCCGATCATGGCTCCCATGTAAAGCCGGGAGGCCGTGATGCATTCCCGTCTTTCGGGAAGATGAAGCGCTTTTCGGATCATATGGTGTTGGATCCAGCTGCTTAAGGTGATCGGACGATGCACCTCGACGCCCATACGGCCCAGTTTTGCCTCCAGATGCAGACAGGTTTCCTGATCGATATTGGTAAATATCTCTCCTACGATGCCGATCCGCAGCGGAGCTGCACAGGAGAGTTCGGGAATGGAAGCGATCTCCATCCGTGTTTTTCGTATCAACGCAAGGATTTCTTGTGATCCCCGTCTGGAAAATACATCCCTGCGAAAAGCCGCATATATCCTGTCAGCCTTGCCTGGATCATTTTCCCGGGGCCTTTTAAGGCGCACCTGCTGTTCCAGTGCATCCATCCTTCCGGCAATGCGGACGAACCGGGATGCGATACGAAGTATTTCAAAAAGTTTGGTTTCACCAGTCAAAATCCGGATCCTGCGAATGAATTCCTGTGGATTCTTCCTGGGAATCTCCAGCGCAAGAATATCCATATCATATCCGTGTTCTTTCAGGATCTGCCTGTGCATTTCGGAATACAGTCCAAAACGGCAGGGACCACAGCCCCCGGGAATGATCACGGTATCTGCTCCCCGGCAGGCAGCCTGGATGAAATTCCCAAGGTTTGCCTTTAGAGGCAGACATGCCGATTCCGGTGCGATTCGGGCTCCTTCGGCAATCGAACGGGGTGTGTTGAAAGACGGGATTTCATAATTAAGGCCCAAATCGTCCAGCATGGCTTTCACAGGGATACAGGTATTCCCCATTTGGGGAAAAGTGATGCGCATGGGATTTTCTTCCTTCCATCATATCCAAAAATGCCTCCAGTCGCGTATCCGTTCCAGCTTCCCCGCTGTGTTCATCCAATACAATCCTGATCCAGGGGATCCCGCTGCCAAAACCTTTGGCCATCCGTGCAGCCATATCCTCTACGAAGGCATCGATGCCGCATCCGAAGGCTGTGATATACATTACTCCGTCCAATATTCCAAGCTGCAGTAAAAACGACAGGCTTCCCATAATTTCCCGGGCGTGGTTCCAAAACGGCTGTTTCATGTTGCAGTGCAGTTGCTCGCGGATAATCCGGGGATCCATCTCTTCTGTAGTGATCAGTTTTACGCCTTTGCTCTTGAGTTTTTTAAGGATGTTCATGCTGGCATATGGATCGTTGAGCAGGTAAGAATGACCAAGCATGGCAATCCTGAATTTCGGGGAGCAGACTTGTTCCCTTTCCTGGGATCCTAAGTTCAGCATACCGCTGATCTGCATTCGTCTTACCCCCCTGTATACTGTCAGGGCCATTTCATATGCCCTGCGGACCCTATATGGATCAGAGCAAAGCTCTTTTCCGATGGCTTTTGCCGACTGCCAGGAGGATTCCGGAGATTTCCGCAGGTTCACCTCGTGATCCAGCAGCGGCGGCAGATCCCGGATACTGCTTCGGAGCATATCCGGCAGCCCCCCCAATTTGGGACAAACGTATTCATCCCGGGAAATGCTGGTCAGCCTGGGGACAAAAAGCCGGTCGACCTGGGTTTTCAAGGACTCCATATGGCCGTGAAAAATCTTCACCGGCAGGCAGGCCTCGTTCACACAGCAGGAAATCCCCGCATCCATGATTTGCTTGCTGGTTGGTTCTGAAACCAGTACCTCCGCACCCAACTCCGTCAGGAACACATGCCATAATACGCGATAGCGATGATAATACAATGCTCTTGGAATACCGACCCGAACCGGCATGAATGCACCTCCTGCGGTTTAGTATGTTCCTGACAGGCCGGTTTCATCAAAAAAATTGATTGCACTGGTTCGTGCAAAAGCTAACGCATATGCGAAGATCAAAATAAAAAAGAGCCGCTCCGTTTGGAACGGCTCTTTGATTTCATATCGGATACGGAATCATTTAACGCGCAGCACAGCCTGGGCTGCTGCCAGCCTGGCGATGGGCACCCGATAAGGGGAACAGGAAACATAATCCAGTCCGGAATTGTGGCAGAATTCAACCGAGGACGGATCCCCCCCATGTTCACCGCAGATCCCAAGCTTGATGTCCGGACGTGTCTTCCTTCCAAGTTCTGAGGCCATGACCACCAGCTTGCCAACACCGTTCTGATCCAGGCGGGCAAAAGGGTCGGATTCATAGATCTTCCTGTTGTAGTATTCGCAAAGAAACTTTCCCGCATCGTCCCGACTGAACCCGAAAGTCATTTGTGTCAGGTCATTGGTGCCAAACGAGAAAAATTCCGCTTCCATGGCGATCTCGTCAGCAGTGAGGGCAGCTCTTGGAACTTCGATCATGGTTCCCACCTTGTATTCCAGGCTGGTTTTGGCTTCGCTGATCACTTCTTCACAGGTTTTAACAACGATATCCTTGACAAATTTTAGTTCCTTAAGTTCGCCTACCAGGGGGATCATGATCTCAGGGATCACCTTCATACCTCTGGAATTGACATTGATGGCCGCTTCAACGATTGCGCGGGTCTGCATCGCTGCGATCTCCGGGTAGGAAACCGCAAGCCGGCAACCCCGGTGTCCCATCATGGGATTGAATTCGTGAAGATCTCTGACGATTGCCTTGAGTTCTTCATAGCTCATTCCCATTTCGCCGGCCAGGGTCTTAATATCTTCGTCTTCCTGCGGCAGGAATTCATGGAGCGGCGGGTCAAGCAGCCGGATGGTCACCGGATACCCCTGCATTACAGTGAATAGACCTTCAAAATCACCCCGTTGCATGGGCAGCAGTTTGTCCAGCGCTTTTTTACGCTGTTCCCCGGTTCTGGAAACGATCATTTCCCGCATGGCCGCGATCCGGTCGCTTTCAAAAAACATGTGCTCTGTTCGGCAAAGACCGATTCCTTCTGCCCCGAAACTCCTGGCCTGGGCAGCATCCCGGGGAGTATCTGCGTTGGCTCTGACTTTGAGCCGGCGGATTTCATCCGCCCATTGCATCAGGATGCCAAAATCACCCGTGAGTTCCGGAGCCTGGGTCGGAAGCTGCTCTCCGTAAACATATCCCGTGGATCCGTCCAGCGAGATCCAGTCCCCTTCTACGTATTTTTTACCTTTGCTGTCGACAAAGTATTTTTCGTCCTCGTTGATGCGGATCTCGCTGCATCCGGCTACGCAACAGGTCCCCATGCCCCGGGCGACCACGGCGGCATGGGATGTCATCCCGCCCCGGCCGGTCAGGATCCCCTTGGCAATGTTCATTCCTTCGATGTCTTCGGGGGAAGTTTCAAGCCGCACCAGGATCACATGGGTATGCCCGGCATCCACCTTGTCCACGGCCATCTCGGCACTGAATACGATGATGCCTGTCGCTGCTCCGGGAGAAGCCGGCAGGCCTTTGGCAACCGGCTGGGCCTTTTTTAGCGGGACTGGCTGAAAAGTGGGATGCAGCAGGGCATCCAGTTGTTTCGGATCCACCTTCATCAGTGCTTCCTGCCGGGTGAGCATGCCTTCGTTCACCAGGTCCACGGCTATTTTCATAGCGGCTGCAGCGGTTCGTTTTCCATTTCGGGTCTGGAGCATGAACAGCTTGCCACGTTCGATCGTGAACTCCATGTCCTGCATGTC
>DOHE01000113.1 GCA_003535395.1 Clostridiales bacterium
ATCCTGGTGTACTCCGGATCCGGAAGGGCTTTGAGCCTGTCTATCGCCGTGTCCAGCACATCCTGCAGCAAATCCTGCTTCGCCTTGAGGATCCTTTTTCGTTCTTCCATTTCCGCAGCTGCCAGCACCCTCCGGGTGGCCTGTTCGGCTTCCTGCCGGCCCCTTGCCCGCAGTTCCTCCGCCCTGGCGGCAGCTTTTTTCGTATATTCTTCCCGAATCTGTGCTACCTGTGCCTGCGCAGTTTGGATCACAGCCTGTGCCTCTGCTCCGGCATCTGCAATGATTTTTTGCTGTATGTCTTCAATTCCGGCCATGGTCACGCCCCCCCGTCAGAGCCAGACCACCATCAGGAAAGACGCAAGCAATGCCAGCACTGCGTAAGTCTCCACCATGACAGCGTAGATGACGGCCTTGGAGAATTCCTCCGGGCGCCGGGCAAGTATTCCCATCCCTGCAGCAGCCGCCTTTCCCTGTGCAATCGCGGACAACAGTCCCACAACTGCGATCGGGAGAGCAGCAGCCAGGAGCAGGATGCCTTTTTGCACTTCCATGGGTTGCATATTCCCTGCCAGCAGGCCAATTTTATTCCAGATAATGAATGCCACCAGCAGCCCGTAAATCCCCTGAGTTCCAGGCAAGGCCTGCAATATCAATGTTTTCCCAAATTTTGAAGGATCTTCCGAAACAACGCCGGCAGCGGCTTCTCCGGCAATACCCACCCCTTTGGCTGATCCTGTTCCTGCCAGCAGGGCTGCCAGTGCCGATCCCAGCAAGGCGTATGCATTTCCGTCAAACAGAACATCTTTGATCACGTCCATGTCAATTCCTCCACTCCTGTTAATTGTTATTCATGCGGATATACCGGGTCTTGCCTCCAAAAGGCACAAAAGCCCGTCCTCCGCCTTCATAGAATTTGCCGAAAAACTCAATATACTGAAGCCGGCTGGTATGTACAAATGCGCCCAAAGCATTCAGGGCAATATTGAACACGGTGCCGAAAGCCAGCAGGAAAATGAAGAACAAAACTCCCGGCACGGATTTGGCAAACATGGCTCCCATGGTATTGATAATACTGGAAATGACCCCGGTAGCCAGCCCCAGCGCCAGCAGGCGGGCATACGAAAGAATATCGCTGAGATATCCGGAGATGGAATAAAGGCCGGCCAGTCCGGAGAGTATCCTCTTCACAGGATTTTTGTGCTTCCTGCCGGCAAACAGCAAAATGGTTCCGGTTCCGGCAATGGCCATATACTGGCCGACCTGCCCGGTAACGCCTCCGGGGATGAGCATCAGCAGGCCGATCAGCAGCAAAACCCATGAAAACACATCAAACACTGCGCCGGCATAATCTTTGTTGCGGATCAGGATCGCTGCTCTGGCAAACAATCCTGTCAATATATGTATGACCCCAAGCCCAAGGGAAAAAACCAGCATCAAAACTGCATTTTCCATGGGATTGAACCATAGGGGCCGGATGATGAACTGTCCCCCGCTCAGAACCTTGGGGAGATCTCCGAACCAGCTGCCGAAAACAACCCCCCAGATAATAGTGGAAATACCGCCTAAAAATATCAAACGTACGATTTTTCCGGACAACCCTTCCGGAGCCCATTTTTTGATTGCAATGGCTGTGGCGATACACATGAGCGTACCGTATACTGCATCCGCCATCATAATGCCAAAAAACAAAAAGAAAAAGGGAGCGATCAGCGGATTGGGATCGATATCTGAACGGGACGGCAGACTGTACATCTGGGTCACCGCTTCAAACGGCTGCACCAGAGCCGGGTTGCTCAGCAGTACCGGCGGCTGTTCGTCTTCACCGGGTTCCCGGATCTCGATGTGGCATATGAATTCCTCTTCAATGCGTTTCTTCATATCCTCGCTGCAGGTCCGGGGCACCCAACCCTCCACAGCAAAGGTCTTTTGGGTGTCGGACAGCAGAAGCCTTGCCGCTTTTTTCTCTTTTTCGATGGAAAGCAGATCAAAAAGTGTTTCCATATCNNATCCTTTTTTTTAATTCCGCGCTGCAGGGCCCGGGTACCCAGCCCTCTATCGTAAAAGTTTTTTCCGTGCCGGTCAGCCTCTTTTGGATGTCCAGCTTTTCCTTTTCCAGGGTCAGGGTATCGAACAGGATCTCCATATCATCCATTTTTTCGGCCAGCACCCCGGCCATTTCGGTCAGGTGGACCCATTCTCCGTCCAGTTCAGTCATCCTGTTTCGGATCTGTTCTATTATAAAAGCCGGGGTTCCTGCCATATCCCCGGGATCTGTAATGGTGAACCCGTGGCTTTTCAGTATTTCCATGCCCTTTTCCCTTGCTGTCTGATGAAAAATGACATAGATATATCGAAGTGCGCCTCTTAGAGAAACCTGCTTGAGTGAAAACAGGGGGGCTTCCTGCTCAAGTTCTGCTGTCAGGGCGGAAACATCCTCCTCAGCCGGTAATGTTCCCAGGCAGAGGGAAGTATGCCGGGTCCCCCCTTCTTCCAAACCGACAGAAAGGTCTTCCCACGGGTCCAGGATGGCTTTTGTCAGATTCAGCCGGTTCTGTTCCGATTTGATGGCTGCCAGTTTTTTTTCGATGGTATTCACTTCCAGGATCCAGGTTTTTGTCTCTTCCATGCGCATGCAGAAAGAATCCAGTTCTTCCTGGCTCAGGGATCTCCGAACGGTGAACAATCCCTTTTTTCTATGGTCAAACGGCCTTAAAAATTGCAGCGCAGCATTGGCTGCTCCTGAATATTCGATCAGCGAAGCAGTATCCGGCAGATCCCGGGCCTGCGTGTCTTTATTTTCCAGGTTTGCCTCATTTTGCCTGGATTCGGATATTTCAACCGAACCGAGTTGAGCCAGACGGTCCAAGATTTTTTTCTGGTCGGAAACAAGGCCCAGAATCATGAATTTCTCCATCTTAACGATGGCCATGTCAGTTCACGATCCTTTCCAGTACCAGTTGAATGGCTTTTTCTCTTTTGTCCTGGGAGATCAGCTGCAAAGCTTCGATCTCTCCGGCAATCGCTGCTTCAGCAGCCAACGCCTTTCCCCGGGCCTGTTCCACGGCCTGCCCGACCCACTGTTCGGCTTCTGCCGCTGCCTGTTCGGCCGCCTTTTCAAGCTGCACCCTTCCCTGAGCTCTGGCTTCTTCAAGGAGCGCTTTGGCATCCGCTGCCGCCTGGCGAAGGATTTGGGCTGCCTGCTCTTCCGCGTCCCGGATGTCCTGCAGGATGTTCTTTTCCATTCATTATCACCGCCCTTGCCAAAAGGATGCTTTGCGGCATCCTGAAATCATTTGCCTGCCTGTTGAACAGAAAACGATCGGTTTTATTCTGCTGCAGGGAATATCATACGGGATTGGGGATCAAATTGCAAGTGCTCACGTTTCCCAGAACAGCACCAGGCCGCCCGCCAGCAGTGAAACCGCACCGATGAACCAGAACCCGGCAAAAAGCCCTAAAGCGCCGCTGATCGCCCCGCTGATCACAGGTCCCGCGAACATTCCCACGGCATAAACCGCCTGAAAGAAGCCCATGGCAGATGCACGACTTTTTTCGGAGACATCCTTGATCCCGGCTCCCATCAGCAATGGCATCACCGTCCCTCTGCCCGCACCTCCGACGAACTGCAGCATATAAAGCCAGGGGAGGGATATCGTGAACGGGATCAGGATATAGGACAGGGCGGTAAGCACAAAACCAAAAAAGATCGTTTTTTTCAAGCCGATCCTGGGCACGATCAAGGTCCCAGCCAGCATGGATGCAAAAATGGAAGGAAGAGAATTCAAAGTGGTGAGCAAACCCAATTGGCCGCTTCCGGCACCGATATTTGCAGCATGCACCGGTGTAAAGGCAAATACGGTCGCAAACGTAGCCATTTGGGAGAATATTGCCAACCCCGATGCAACCAGCAGATTTTTTTCGGAGAATATGGAAAGGATCTGCTTAAATCCGGATCTTTCAGGCTTGTCAAACCTCTTTTCGTGGATGAAAAAGGCCAGCGCGAAGGCAATGACCGCTGCGGCTGCCGCCATCACGTACGGGGAAGAGGCCAGGCGGGCTGCTGCAAAACCGCCCAGCAGCATGGCCGTCATCTGCCCGGTATTGCATATGGCATTGATATACCCGATGGCCTTGGGGGTATCTTCCTTTACATAGTAACTTGAATAGAGAACGGTAAACTGCACCCAGGCCGATGCGGCCACACCGGTGGCAAACCGGGAGATCAGCAGTCCCGGCCCGGAGGTGGAAAATCCAAGGCCCGCAGCGCCCAAAAATGCCATGGCCATCCCGATGATGATGAACAGCTTGCGGCTGCCCAGCCTGTCGGACAAGATTCCAAACGGGATCCGAAGCAGCATCTGCGCAAACCCGTAGGAACCAACAATGAGCCCCAGCATCACCGGAGTCGCGCCCAGGTCACGGGCATGGGTAGGCAGGACGGGCACATAGGTATACAGAGAAAACCAAAAAAGACCCGTGACAGCATAGAAGGCCATCAGTCGCAGCTTTGAAGGCATCATGGCATTTCTTTCCCGGCATTGGCCTGTTCAGATGGCCGGCCCGTCTGTTTCATAAACTTGAGTGCTTCCGACCACAGAACTCCGGAGACATTCTTTCTTCCAAAATGAAGCCGGTAAAGCTTCCTGTCCCGGTAGAAAAAATCCACCCTGTTCTTGTGGTTGACCACCAGTCCCATCATGAGGCGCGGATCAAAACGGAGGACTCCCAGCCGTCCGGCAAGTTCCAGTCCGGAAACCGTAAGACGCAGCGTGCCCCGGTC
>DOHE01000056.1 GCA_003535395.1 Clostridiales bacterium
AATTTGGCGGTATTTTTATTAATTCCGGCCGGAGAAACAATTGATAATCTTTTTCATTAAAATATTTCTGGTCTCCCAGCCTTGCACATGTTTCCATATAGTCCCTGAATACCTTTTTATCGATCGTCCTGTTTTCATAATCGAACAGGTTGTTTTGTGAAGACATAAAAACAGAAAAAACATACGCATCCAGCCTGTTCATCGCCAATGTCCCGTTGTTTTCCTGGATGTAAGCAGAAAAACCGTTCCAGTCCTCCTTTTCAGGCCGGTAATTGGATCCCCGGGGGATACCCATCACCGGAACGCTGATATTCGTGGGGATGTAAAATAACTTTCCTTCGTTTTCACAAACATCCATGAGATTGGAAAAATATAATTCCTTATCCCTCAATTCACTCTTTTTGTCGATGCTTCGGATATCTGCAAGCAGTTCCTTGCGGATATAAGTATCCAGTGGAAGCCCCGAATTCCATAACAGATCCCACGGAAGACCGGACATAACCATCAGACTTAATTCCTGGACCTGGTCCTGAACGGATTTCACCGTTTCTGCATATCCCGTTGCATTGATCCGGATTTTTTTATTTATATTTTGATACAGTGTAATGGCATCTTTTATGTCCGGATTATAGTAGGGTATCAGAAAATCGATGATGATCTCCCGATTGCTTTTTTCTCTTTCCGCTTTTGCGTTGAGTTCCGCAGCTTCATCCCCGTATACCCTTTGCATTTTGTATGCAACAAGACTCTTCCCGTTGTCCTTTTGTGCCAGCAAATACATCGTATCATCGCCCGTACTCAAACAGGAGTCGATCAAATAGTCCGAAGCGGTCATCAATCCGATTTCATATTCTCTCAGGTCGACTGGGGCCCTACCCCCTTCTCCGTCGCTGCACTGATAATATTGGATCCCGTAATCATTGACAACAGCCAGTTCGTCTCTGCCAACAAGACAGAGATCCCGGTAAAATCCATCCTTTTTCCACAACATATCCCCATTCCTGGAATCCACCTTCGTCAGGTAATCCCCGCGTGTTTTCGAATCATAGAATAATATGTAGAGATCTCCGTTTTGATCCACTTCCGCTGCGGATATCCGGCTACACTCGATTTCATTGACAGCTTTTCCATCTCTGCCGATGATTTGTATACCGTCAGAGTATACAGTATATATCAAGTCTTCTGAGAATATCAACCTGTCTGCGTAGTACCAATTATCTCCAGTCCCTGCCTTCCTGTCATCCACGGCGGTCTCACCCAGCGTATTCCCACTGAAGTCATATTGGATCATTTTCCGGCCTGTCTTTTGAAATGTCATCAACCAGATCATCCCATTCCGGTCAACACCAAAGGTTCCGGCATTCAAAACGGGGATCATCCTTGACGAATTGAAATCATTCTCATATATGTTCAAATAATACTCCGGCTTTTGTGTCTTCTCATTGGTGATACTGTAATAGCCAACCACAGAAGTCCCATAATTTTGTAAGAACTTTAATTTTAGCCCGTTTTCCTTCTCAAGCACTTTGGTTTCCTTAACGGCATTCACATTCGCATCAGACACCGGCCTCTGGCATGAACTGCCGGTCAGGCAAACAACGAGCAATAACGGCACCATCTTTCTGATCCACTGCTTTTTGAAATTCATACAGTTTCTCCCCTCTCCACTCCGGTTTTCAGCCAGCTGCGCGTGACCCCTTCCGCCAGGCTCTCCTTGAAAAGAACTTAGCGCCCTGACGGGCGGACTTTTCAATCAATGCACTCATACGTTAAATGGGAACAATTCGGGCATTCAAGTACAGGTACAAGACCTCTCGAACACCTTGTTCTCTTCTTTATCCAACCATATGCAACATCTACATTTGCTTCATTCATCTCATTTTCAAATTTGCATCGGGAACAGCGAAATTTGTAATACTCCGTAGGACCGCCGAACGGCATTTCCATTCCCTCCGTCATTTCCCTTACCAACTCGTCCAACTTCTGTTTCGCCTTTTCCTGCTCCGAATCTTTCATATTTTCCATGTTTGATGTTCTTTTCTTCATCATAAACCACCCCGTATTTTGGATTCCATATGAGCCACAGTGTCATTTCATGTCCGCAGCAAGAACACTTCAAAGGATCTTTCCCACAGCTTTCAATGTATCTTTGTCTATATTTTCTGGATGCCACCACTTCATATGCACCTTTTAATACCGTTGTACAGTATGTCACCGTTTTTCCATCATAATTTATGATCCGCCGTACACTGATCGGCGGGGACGCCATATATTTTGCAAGATACTTCGCCAGACCTTTCGCCTTCTCCGGCGCTTCCCCCTTATTGATATTGGCTACAAATCCTTTGGGATACAACCGATACAATTCATCCACCATCTGTTTCATCTTTTGGGTCGGTATCTCTTTCTTCATCATGTTCAGGAAATGATACTGCCATTTTTTATGTATCGTTTCGAAAGGCAAGTACCCTAACTCTCTCCATTCTTTACCTTCCTCATCTACCCCTCCACTTGTCATGAGAATATGCAGATGTGGATTGTAATGTCCGGAACGGCCATGTGTTTGCAGTACTGCAATCATTCCTGTTTTCACTTTTCTCTTCACACCGATACCAACCACTTCTTCCATGCATTGATATCCAGTGCGCATAAGTTCCGACAATAGCTTCCCGTTATGTCTGTCTCTGTAAAATACGCTCTTTAGCTGTTCAGGTATCGTCAGTACAACATGCCTGTACTTCATCCCTGGTCTCAACATTTTGCTTATCTGGCTTACAATCTCATCGGTATATACCTTTGCACATGACAGGCAAAAACAACTTTTGCACGTGAAGGCGATACGCCTTGATCCTACACCGCAATTCATACATCGGAATTCTGTATATCCTCCTTGTTCCGAGCCGCAATGCAACGCTTTCCATACTGCCTCTTCATACTGCGGCTGCGCATATGTTGGATTTGCACGCTTGAACGCTTCCCAGTTCTCTCCTATGATTCGCTTGAATATGTTCTTATCCTGCTTCTGACATTCCGGATTTATCATCTTTTTTGTTCATCCCTGACGTCACTTTGTTGCTAATCATCTTACCAACACCTGGGGGTCCGGTCAACCTTATCTTTCAGATACACATGTCTTAAAGCTGCTTGGTATGGGCTTCTTCACCCAACCCATCAAATGAAAATTCCTATACTTTTTAAATATAGAAAAGCTGATTTTATTTCGAAAGGCACCGTCGAAATGAGACGGCTGTTTGAACTATCGCGTACCGACCCCCTCGAATATGAAAGGTTGATGTCGATTCTCAAAGCCCAAAATGAAGAGGGGTATCAGATTGCTAGCACGTACATAGAAAACCCAGAACTGAAAATCGGCTCATGTTATCATTTTGAGAAACTAAAAAATCTAGCGTGACTTTCCTACCATAAA
>DOHE01000330.1 GCA_003535395.1 Clostridiales bacterium
GCCTGCTTTGGATCATATTGATCTTTCCCTTGAACTGCAGCCGTTCCAGGATACCTCTTGCCGGTCCCGCCAGGTCTTCGTCCCCATCGCACGCTGCCAGGCCGAGGGCAATAACAGTATCCAGGTTCTCCGGAACATTCAGATCCAAAGACGGAACGATTTCACCAAGCAAATGGATCGCTGCCTTGCGCAATACCGGTGATGTTTCCCTTTTAGCCAGCAGTGCCGCCAGAACACCCGGTTCTTCCTTTTGAAGCTTTTCGATTCCGCTGCTTACATCCTCGACGGACTGCATGAGATCCGTCTTCATTTTTTCATCCATCATGACATCTCCCCCTCACATCATTCACTCGATATCGGTGCTGCCCGGACCATGAGCTTTCAGGCAGCATCTGGCCCTGCTTTCCAATTCTTCCGCTTTGATGATGGCTTCAGGAAGCGCCAGGCATTTCGTCCTGCCCGGATTCGTATGCCCGACATGTTCCCTCCAAGCTGCGCCCAAAATTTGCTGCCACTCCCTGATCAGCTGGAAAAATTCCGTTTCTTTCGATATCGCCGCAGGTTCAGGAATCCCCTGAGCCGGGATACCAAACAGATCCTGCAGGATACTTCCTGCCATGATCCAATGCCCTTCAGGATTGGGATGAATCCCATCCCCGGAACGATATTCCGCATATTCCATCCTTCTGGAACGGGTATGGTTTACCATCGGATGATAAATATCGATTGCCTTGCTGAACAGGGCCCCCCGGGAAAGGATCCAGTCTGAATACCGCTCTATCACCTGGTTATAGTTTTCATATACATTCATATAACTGTAACGATCCCTTCCGGCAGGAACCAAATGACCCCCGCGGGCCAGATATGACAGAGCGTCAAAGGGCGGAGGGCTGATTGCCACGGCATCCGCACCAAAGTTCCGTATCCGCTCCGCCAGTTTCTGTATGCCTTCTTTATATGCCTTGAACCGGTCTTCTGAGTAAGGGTAATAGATCCCGTCGTTCATCCCGTAGCAGAAAACTACCTTGTCCGGTTTGCTTTCCTGAAGAGCCCGGTCGATCCGGCTGTGGACACACGGTCTAGGCCAGGGATGGTCCGGTTCGCTCAAACCGGATGCAGTTTCGCTGCCAAGGCCCAGATTGACAAGAACAAGACCGTCATCGTAATCCCGCTGCATCAAAAATGCTTTCAGATAAGCGATGTACAGTCCTCCGCATGTAATGCTGTCTCCCAGAAAAACCAACCTGTCCGGCTTCAATGCAGCACATCTCCTTCGTGGATCACATCCATGTTCATCCTTTGACCGATATCGGGATACTTTTCATCTGTGTCTCCCACCTCCTGTCGTACCTGATCCAACCGCTGTTTCAAATTTGAAACGATTTCTGCATATTCTTTCAATCCATACAAATTTTTAAGTTCCATCGGATCGTTTCCCATATCATACAATTCCCAGCCTGCCGGACTTTCCTGCTGTATCGCTCCCTGGGCATCCAAGGGCAATCCATAGTAAAAAGTCAGTTTCCACCGGTCTGTACGTATACCGAAATGAGATGGATTGTTGTGCCCGTTAGCCAGGTGCATCCAATACCGATAATATACCTCCTGGCGCACAGGACTTTCAGCACTGCATTCAAATATTTTCCTGCATGAAATTCCCTGCATTTCTTTTGGGATCTGAACCCCTGCATAATCCAGCAATGTGGGGGCTAAATCAACATTGGCCATCAGCAGATCCCCTATGCCTCCGGCTGGAATGGCAGGGGGGTACCGAACTGCAAAAGGGGACCGCAGACTTTCTTCAAAACTCCACCGTTTGTCCTGATAATCGTGTTCCCCCAGGAACATGCCCTGATCGGAAGTATAGATGATCAAAGTTTCGTCAAGGATCCCCTGCATCTCCAGTTCATCAAGCAAAGTTCCCACCGACTCATCGATTGCAGCTACCGTACGCAGATAATCTTTCAGATACTTCTGGTAAGCGGCATGCCCTTTTTCTTCAAATGTCATGTTTTCAGTGCCTGTCAGGGGCCCTGTGACATAACTTGGCTTGCAGAAATGCGCATAGAGACTGCGAACTTTACTGCGCGGTGTAACTGAACTCCCATATTCCCGTGTTGCCGCTGAACGATGACTTTTGTTCTCAAAAAGGCTGTCCGGCACAGGAATGTCTTTCCCCTGAAAAAGATCCTCATGCCGGGGTGCATATTCCCAAAAATCATGGGGCGCTTTATGGTGACACATGAGAAAGAACGGTTTCTCCCGCTCCCGTTCTTCCCGAAGCCACGACACACACATCTCTGTAATGATATCGGTCACATATCCCGGGTGCTGATGCAGACTGAAGGAACCGTCACTCTTCATTTCCATGAATTCAGGATTCTGATAGGTTCCCTGACCTCCTGCTGCAGAAAGAAATTTACAGGCATCAAAGCCCCAGGGTGCACTGTGAAGATGCCATTTACCAAACATCGCGGTGGTATATCCTTCTTGTTGGAGGATCTTTGCCAGATTGGGTCCCTGCCGGCCATCCCAGGAATCGATCAGGGTTCTGACGCCATTGACATGGCTGTACTGTCCTGTCATCAGCGTGGCTCTGGCCGGTGTGCAGATCGCATTGGTACAGTAGAAATGGTTCAGACGGGTTCCTTCTCTGGCAATGCGGTCGATATTCGGAGTTCTGAAAACAGATGCCAGAAGGGATCCGTAACAACTGACGGCATTGGCACTGTGGTCATCTGACATGATGAACAGGATATTCGGCTGCTTCTGGTCAAATTGTCCCGAACATATATTTGCCACCGTATCATCCTCTCATGGGTTCAATAACACAGGTTCCGGTATATGAATATCAGACGGGTTTCACCCGGTAAGGCTTGTACGAAACTCCGTTGGGCTGATCCCCTCCAATTTCCTGAATGTCTTGCAGAAATAACTAAGATCATGAAAACCTACCTGGGAGGCAATATCACTGACACGAACTGATGAATCACGGGTCAAAAAGGTTTTTGCCATGTGGACCCGGTATTTGATCAGGTATGTTGCCGGGCTCATATTAAATCTTTTAGAAAAAATACGGCAAAGGTACTGGGGTGATACATCGATGACACCAGCTATTTCCGGTAATGAGATATCTTTTTCAAAGTTCTCTTCTATGTAATTCATCACTGGCTGTAATTTTTCATTTGCCTGCGCGTTGATTCGCTCGCTGTATGAATATGTATGGAATTTCAACCGCACAAGCATGTCGTAAAGCAGGATGGAACTTTCATAATTCTTGAGTACATTCTTGCTCTGAGCGGTTGTAAAAATGTCGTCAGTAAGCAGGTTCATGCCCTGAATATTATGTATATTGTACACATTACTGTTATTGAAGCCATTATCTTGAAGCAGTTTACGAACCCCATAACCGCTGAAAGTCACCCACCGGGTGGTCCAGGGCTTTTTCACCGGATAATATAAATGGGGTGTATTGGGATACAAAAGGCATCCTGTATTTTCAGGCAGATCATACTGAATGCCATTCAATATCAAAAGACCTTTGCCGGCAATACAATACATCCATTGATAATCCACGAGACTGGAAGCCCCGCCCCGATTTGGTTTTTCCTGCTGGAGATAACCACCGACTGTGGTAACATAGAAGGGAAGTTCATAGTCTTTTGTTTGCATGATCCGGATATTATTATTCATATGATTCATATTTTCACCTTCTCATATGCCGTAATAAATTACCATTCTCAATTTCAACTATTTCCCTTCTTAATCTCTATTGCCAAACAATTTGTATATTTTGTTGGCATAGTCTCCGGCAATTGCACTGTGAGGATTCCAAAAGCCTGATGGAAGGGCAGTTTCGCCCCGCCCAGCAAGTGCACCGAGGTAACCTGCTCCTCTTTCGCCAGGCTTTTGATCACGACCGCATGATTCTCTGGCATACCGAGCATGAATGCATAAATTGTTGAATCTTTGGCCGTAAACCTAAAATCGGAGCTGTTCCACTGAACCTTTGCTTCCTTGAAGCCATCGATTACAACACGGCTGTCCCCTTCACCAAATTTTCTCCAGGGGCGGGTTCCATATATCCCTTCGCCGCACACTGAAAACCAGGATGCCATTTCTTCCAGTATGAACCGTGTTTCGTCATCTATCGTCCCATCCGGCTTTTGCAGAATATTCAAGAGCATATTTCCATTTTTGGACACGATATCTACCAGCATTTCGATGATATGTTCCGGTTTTTTATACTCCAGCCGGGCATCGTAAAACCAGTTGCCGATGCAGGTATCTGTTTGCCAGGGGTCTTCGCTGATCCTTGCCAGCTGGCTTTTCTCAATATCCAGCACACCGATCCGGTAAATTTCCGGGCGGTAATCTTTCTGATTGTAAACAGCCTGATTCTTTCCATGCTTTTCAGCAGATTTGTTGTATAAATAGGCTACAGCCTCCAGACCACAGGCAAACTTAGCATCTTCCGTATCCGCTACCTCCCGTTCCCCAAAAGGCAGTGCGCCGTCGGAATACAGCAGATCCGGCTGGTACAAATCGATGACCTCTTTCATGACTGCCAGCCAGTAATCGTGGAATTTCGTATTTGAGGTATACCAGGGGCGCGCTTTTGTATTGGCTCTGTCTTGAGGAACATGCTCAATATTATCCAGATAAAAATCCCGGTACGCAGGATCGTTTCCTTCATACGGCACACCTGCATAAGGACCCGAATGATCACACCATTTATTGACTCCCCACCAGGAAAATGTAGCACCCAGATGCTCTGTCAGCCCAAAGGGAAGCCCATGCTTCTCCGCTGCCGCTTTCCACATCCCTACGATATCCTTATACGGCCCGACAGCAACCGAATTAAATCGATTAAGACGGGACGGATAATTGAAAAAGTGATCATGATGCATCGCCTGGCCCACAAAATACCGTGCGCCAGCCTTCACATAAAGATCCATCAATCCGTCGGGATCAAATTTTTCTGCCTTCCAAAGCATACATATGTCCTTGTAACCAAAGCGGGAAGGATGCCCGTAATGACGCAGGTGATAATGATACTGAGGCGTTCCCTGTATGTACATGCTTCTGGCATACCAGTCTCCGGCCATAGGCACGCTTTGTGGCCCCCAATGACTCCAAATACCAAATTTTGCATTCCGGAACCATTCCGGACACTGATATTGCAGGAGTGAAGTGAAACTGCCAGTAAACTTTTCCATTTTACAAAAGCTCCTTTTTGTGGCCTTAATCGTTTAACCTTAAGCGTATAATATCACCTTGCCAAAGGGTTGTCAAGAACTCTTCGAAACATTTTTCTAAACATTTTTCTAAACATTCTTGCAGGATTCTTGCAGGATAAGAACAGATCTGGCGAACAGAATCGCCTGGAATCAGTTCTGTTTTCAGCCGCGCAATATACGGATGATCTTCCCTGTCTCCTTTCAGGCGTTTCAGAAGGAGTGCAGCTGCCTGTTCTCCAATTTTCGCCATTGGCTGAACAACAATTGTGAGCCGGGGTTTTACCAGCATCGCCATCTGCAGATTGTCAAAACCAATAAATGAAAGGTCATCAGGAATCCGCACATTCATTTCATTCAAGGCGATCACTGCCCCCAGCGTCATTTCATAATTGGTGACAAACAGTGCTGTCGGCGGTTCTGATTCCGACATCAATATCTTGGTTTGAGCATAGCCGCCGGCCATTTCATAATCCCCGCATTTCCGGTAAACCGGGAGGGCAGGGATCCTGTAGTCCACATGCACCCGAAGATAACCTTTCAAGCGTTCGTAAGCGGTATGGGTACTCAGTGGTCCATGAATAATTCCAATTTTCCTGTGCCTCGCCTGGATCAAATGTTCCACTGCCTGATAGGAGGCATTCATATTGTCCACCAGAACGGTATCTGCATCCATGCCTGACAAAGGCTGGTCAATAGCCACAACAGGGACTTCAAGCCGCATGGCTTCTGCGATGCTTTGAGAACTGATCGCTGTTGGCGTAATAATGATCCCATCTACGGATTTATCGAGCAGAAAATGGAATCTACTCTCCTCCAGCGCAGGATCGGATGAATAATCACAAATAAAAGTGCTGTACCCATTTTGCTGGAAAATACGTTCAACAGCAGAAACAATACTGGTAGAAAAGATATTCACAAGACTTGGGATCAATACACCAATCGTCATCGTTCTACTGGTCTTCAAACCCCGGGCGATTTCATTCACCTTATAGCCAAGTTCATCAATCGCTCCCTGAATCCGGATCCCATTATCCGCCCGAATCCGGATCCCATTGATATGCTTCGAAACTGTAGCGATAGACAATCCTGTTTTTTTTGCTATATCCTTGATGGTAGCTGCCAAGGGTCATTCGCCTCCTGTTTTTGGAGCAGCATAATCATTTCGATCACCTAAAGTATAAACGATTAAGGAATATGTGTCAAACATTGTTCCTTCGGCAGTGACACTTTTTTACGGTTTCATATCGTTATAAAGACAAAAATATTTATATTGAACAGTACTCACTCCTGCTGTATGCTGACAGTGCATACTTTATGGAAGACAATGTATATACGCATTTGAAAAATATGAATATAGAAAAGGAGTGACCGTTTTTGAACAGAAGGAATATCGTTGTTATCCTATGTGACCAGCTCCGGGCTGATTTTCTGCCTGCATACGGTTGTCAGGCGGTCGCAACACCGAATATCGACAAACTTGCAGCCATGGGCACTGTTTTTGATAATGCAATTACACAATCCACCGTATGTGCACCTGCACGCGCCTGTATGATGACAGGCAGGTTTGTGTCAGACCATGGGGTCTGGACAAATGATGTTCCTTTCAGGGATGGACTGGAATATCTTCCTCAACTTATGAATGATCTTGGATATAATACAGGCGCGTTCGGTAAGCTGCATCATTATCCGGGAAAGGACAGCAAAGGCTTTGCAACTGTCCATCAGATGGAGGAGGGCCGTCTGGGAGAACAGGAAGAATATCTGGAGTGGTTAAGAGAAAGGCATCCTGCTGTGAAAAAAATATGGAATGCCCAAAACGGTGTGTTCGATTTTCCTGAACAGGAGTATTATGAGCACTGGATCGCATCAAAGGCCATCAAATTCATTGAAAATGCAAAAGTGAAGAACGAAAAACCTTTTCTTGCCTGGGTATCGTTTCAGGGACCACATACCCCGCTGGACCCTCCTGCTGAAGCCAAAGGCTCCGTTGATCCTGCCCTGCTGCCAAAGCCCATTATCGCTGATAACAAGCCGCTTTCTCCGGTCGTCAGGTATAGGCAGGCCTTTGACGGGACCTTGGGTATCCCCGGGAACAAGATCATGGAAAATCGTCTGCTGTATACGGAAACCATCGCGACTATCGACCATCAGATCGGCAGATTGCTGGATTCGCTGACGTCTCTGGGAATATTGGAGAATACGACTATCATTTTCTCTGCAGATCACGGGGACCTGCTTGGAGATTTTCACCTTAATGCCAAAGGTCCGTTTCCATATCAGGCCCAGTTGTCGATTCCTCTGATCGTTTCCAACCATCCCCACGTTCAACGCGGCATCCGTTCCTTAAGTCTGGCCGGCAATATAGATATACCGGGAACGATCCTGGATATCGCAGGTTCGAAACGAAGCATTGGCATATCCCGTTCCCTGATCGATCTGTCTGCGGAAAAACCGATATACATCCGGGAGGTTATCTTCAGTGAGTTTTGTGACAGCATCAAGACCGTATTCGACGGCAAATATAAATACAGTTATTATCCTTTTGCGGGTGTTGGGGAATTGTATGATATTCAGGAGGATCCGAAGGAAATATGCAACCTGGCAGAAAAGACGGGATATGAGACGGTTGAATTACAAATGCTCAAGCATATCATTGACTTCGGGATCATAAGCAAGGGAGTAAGAATAGAAGCACACGACTTTGTACCGGAACAGCAGACAGGGCTGGCGAAAAAATATCCGAGATACCTGGAAGAATTCCCGATTGCTTACCCCCTCAGCGGGCAAAAACATTTGGAAGCATTGGCACGTGAAAACCTGTCTAACGACTACAATGAGTTCTGCAAAGGCAAGAAACTTGTGGCACATTATGGGTGTTACTGGGAATAGCCGGAATTACGGTGCAGGTGACAACCAAAGGTCTCCGATCAAAGGCACCTGCCAGTCTTGCATCAGAAGCCTTAATCACGCCGTTGCCTTCGGCCAACAGTTGCTTTATTGACTTTTGCATTCAGTTCTCACCTCGCACCGGATTTTTCGTTCGTATTAATTATAATTTTTACGAACAATAAAGCCAACATTGCCGTTTACAAAAGTTTTAAACGGCAATAAAAATCGTCGCAAATGCAGTAATGCCAATGGTTTCAGCCATCGCTTCTTTATCAGTCCCATAAGTGAAAAATTCGTACAAAAAAGTGGATTTTGGAGAATTGCCATAAACTGGAAATAGCCCAGAGTCATTGGGGCTCTAGGCTTTCCGTTGGCGTTCCCGACACGATTCGAACGTGCGACCTGCGGTTTAGGAAACCGACGCTCTATCCTGCTGAGCTACGGGAACATGATGGGGTGCATCGATATTATAACCGCCAGGAGAATGAAAATCAATGATCAAACTTGAATCTGAAAACCTCTGAAAACCTCTGAAAACCTCGGAAAGTCATCTGAAAACACGGGAAACCTCGGAAAACACGGGAAACATCTTGTTGCCGCTACCGGAAAAAGATATAATGGTAAAACAAGGAATTTTACGGAAAGGCTGTGTTGACTTTGGAACAACTGCCGACACGAAGCGAGATCGGTCCGGAACTTAAATGGAAGCTGGAAGACATCTACCCGGATGCAGCGGACTGGGAGAAGGACTTTGCAAAAGTGAAAAAATTGTCTGCCAAGCTTCTGAAGTACAAAGGCAGGCTTGCGTCTTCTTCAACAATCCTTCTGGAAGCACTCAACTTGTTCTGCGAGCTTTTTTCTACGGTGGAGACAGTGTATGCCTACGCCCGGATGCGGCGGGATGAGGATAATGCAGACTCTTCGCGCCAAGCCGCCTCTGAACGCGCCAGCGGCCTCATCTCCCGGGTAAGTTCCGAGTGCTCCTTTTTGGATCCGGAGATCCTGGATATTCCCAGATCCACTCTGCTGAACATGCTGAAGGAAGAACCGGGATTGAGGGTATATAAGCATTATCTGGAAGATTTGATCCGCCAAAAGAAGCACATCCTGGACAAGCAGCTGGAAGAGGTGCTTGCACTGGCTGGGGAAGTTGTCTCCGGCCCTCGGAACGTGTACAGTATTTTTAATAATGCGGATATCAAATTTTCGTCAGTCATAGATGAAAACGGCAAGGAAGTGGAACTTACCAAGGGCCGATACAGTCTAATGATGGAAAACCGGGACCGCCGGGTGCGTCAGGATGCCTTCCGTTCCCTGTACAGCTCTTACAAGG
Organism: Clostridiales bacterium; assembly: GCA_003535395.1. Lineage (GTDB taxonomy): Bacteria > Bacillota > Clostridia > UBA8921 > UBA8921 > UBA8921. The sequence goes on from DOHE01000330.1 coordinate 9,463, forward strand.
CACTTCGCAACACGCTGGCCGCCAACTACAATGCCAGTATCAAGGCGGACTGGTTTGGTGCCAGAGTCCGCAAGTACCGCTGTTGCCTGGAGGCCGCGCTGGACCGGAACAAAATCTCCCCCCGGGTCTACAATACCCTGATCGAAACCACGAACCGGAACCTGCACCTGTTGCAACGTTATCTGGCGGTGCGCAAGCATATGCTCAAGGTGGACGAACTTCATCCCTATGATCTGTATGTGCCGATCGTGGATCTGCCCGAACGCAAAATCCCCTATACGGAGGCGAAAAAAATCGTTTTGGCCGGACTGAAGCCGCTGGGTGAAAAGTACCTGGCCGATATGGACCGGGGAATGGAATCCGGGTGGATCGATGTCATGGAATCCCAGGGAAAAACCGGGGGTGCCTATTCCTGGGGCGCTTACCGAACTCACCCGTTCGTGCTGCTGAACCACCAGGATAATATCAACAGCGTATTTACCCTGGCCCATGAGATGGGGCACTCCATGCACACATACTATACCAGCAAGACTCAGCACTTCATCAACAGCGAATATCCGATTTTTTTGGCAGAAGTAGCCTCCACTGTTAATGAAACCCTGCTGATGCAGTATATGATTGGAAATACGGAGGACAGGAAAGAAAAAGCCTGGCTGCTGAATCATTATCTGGAGGAATTTCGCGGTACGATGTTCCGGCAGGTGATGTTTGCTGAATTTGAAAAAATAACCCATGTGGAAATCGAGAAAGGGGGGGCGCTGACAGCCGACTTCCTTTGCGCTTCCTACATGGAACTCAATAAAAAATATTTTGGTTCCGGACTGGTGCTGGATTCGGAGCTGGAAATGGAATGGGCCCGGATCCCTCACTTTTACCGGGATTTTTATGTTTACCAGTACGCAACCGGGTTTGCGTCCGCCGCCTCCATCAGCCACCAGATCCTGAATGAAGCCGCTCCTGCGGTGGAAAGATATCTGGAATTCCTGTCTTCTGGAAGAAAGGATTATCCTCTCGTCCTGCTGAAAAAAGCCGGAGTGGATCTTTCCTCTCCGGAGCCGGTACAGGATGCATTTTATCAGTTTGAAAATATTTTGAATCAAATGGAGGCGTTGCTGTGAAAGATCCCAGAATAAAGGAGCTTGCCGATATCATCGTAAGTTATTCCTGCCGGGTGCAGCCCGGGGATAATGTTCTCATCGAATCCATCGGCAGTGACCATACGCTGGCCGGTGCGCTGATAGCCCGGGTTTACCAGGCCGGTGGAAACCCATACCTGGAGCTGGGCAGTCCGCCTCTGCAGCGGGGTCTGATTGCCGGGGCTTCCCGGGAACTGTTTGCCTCCATGGCGGACATGCATATGGAGCGAATGCGTCAGATGCAGGCTTACATCGGGATCCGCGGCTCAGAAAACATCTTTGAGCTCAGCCTCGTCCCGGATGAAAAGATGAATCTTTACCAGGAAGTATACTCCAAACCGGTGCATTTGGATCTGAGGGTAAAAAACACGAAGTGGTGCATTCTGCGTTATCCGAACCCTTCCATGGCCCAGCTTGCCCGGATGAGCACCGAAGAGTTCGAAGATTTTTATTTCGACGTTTGCACTCTGGATTATCAAAGGATGTCCCGCGCCATGGATGTGCTTTCGGAATACATGCGAAAGGCAGATAGGGTGAGGATCACCGGGGCTGGGACGGATCTTGCATTTTCCATACAGGGTCTTCCGCCCATCAAATGCGCCGGGGAATTCAACATCCCCGACGGTGAGATCTTCACTGCTCCCGTGCGGGATTCCGTCAACGGCGTGATCCAGTACAACACGCCTTCATCATACCATGGCGTGACCTTTGAAAATGTACGGCTCACATTCAAAAACGGCCGGATCGATGAAATTTCCGCATCCAATGACGTTTCCCGCCTCATCAAGATTTTCGACACCGATGAAGGCGCCCGTTATATCGGGGAATTTTCCTTCGGCGTCAACCCCTATATCACCAAACCCATGAATGACACTCTGTTTGACGAAAAAATCCAGGGCAGCTTCCATTTCACGCCCGGAGCCGCCTATACAGAATGTGATAACGGCAACAAATCGGCGGTGCACTGGGACATGGTCATGATCCAGCGGCCGGAGTACGGGGGCGGAGAAATTTGGTTCGATGATATTTTGATCCGTAGAGACGGCCTTTTCGTTCCCGCTGACCTCCAGTGCCTCAACCCGGATCAGCTAAAGAAATCGGCCGGTATGCCTTTTGGGGAGGCATCCGGCCAAGTGTAAAGGGGGGTTAAAAGGGGGGTCAAAATGTGTTATGAGGTCATTCATATTTTGAACCATTCTGCCGCCCTTTATACATACATTCTGGAATTTTACTCCCGGCCGGACTGTTACCTCCGGCCGGACTGTGGACTGTTACCTCCCGGCCGGACTGTTACCTCCGGCCGGACTGTTACCTCCGGCCGGACTGTTACCTCCAGCCGGACTGTTACCTCCGGCCGGAATTTTATTCCCGGCCGGACTGTGGACTGTTACCTCCAGCCGGACTGTTACTGGCCGCTTTGCCGCTTTCCCGGAAAATATACCGGACGCTTCCAAAACAGATCCGGTCATCCGGACGAAGCATGTATTCCCTGCCGGAATCCAGCAAAACATCATTGACCGTGGTGCCGTTTCTCGAATTTAAATCAACCAGATAATATTTTCCTTCCCGTCGGCGGATCTCTCCATGTGTCCGTCCAACCGTCCTGAAAGTGAGTTTCAAGCCTGCACCGTTGATTTCACGGCCTATAGAAAAGGTATCCCCCAGGATCAGGCAGCGGGCGGACGCATTTCCACGGTCCGTCGTTTCCTCCTCCAGCCAGGCCCGGTGCCGGGGGCCTTCATACAGCAGAACCGTCTCATCCCCATTATCTGCTGGCAATCCCTGTGGCTTTGTCTCCGGCGATGCCAGATCATGTGCCGGTTCATACTTTTCGATCCGGGGCGCTGGCATAGAAGCACAGATCGTTTCTGCAGGATCATGTGCCGGTTTAAGAGGATTTTCTTCCGTTTCATCTATCAGTGACAATATGACGGAAAGAATCAGGGTCCCCACTGCAGCTGCCGCCAAACAGACTCCGGCCCTGCCGAAACCTTTCGGCAGGGATCGCCAGAGCCAGATCACCAGTCCGGCAAGCAGGAATTCACCAAAGGCCAGGATCGCATAGTGCATCGCCCGCCAGTGTCCGGATCCAATCAAGTCCAGAAATCCCGGGTTTTTTTGCTCCGGCAGGGTCTGCTCCTGAAACGGGTCCGGCTGTTTGCTCCAGTCATCGTCCGTTCGGGAACCTGCACCCGGATCCGTTTTCCGGTCCGGGAGATGTACAGCGCCCACCGCCGAAACATCACGGCCTTCCAGTAAAGCCAACAGGTCTGCTGCCCGGGGAGATCCCGCATTCAACCGGTTAATGAATTCCCGGAACATGCTGCCTTGTGTTTCATGCGCTTCGCCTGGATCCAGTCGGATCAGCAGTTTTTGGAAAAAATCCCGGACACCGGGCCATGGATCTGTCTGGATCTCAAAAGGGGCATACAGGAAACGGATCCCCGGCATTCCTTCCTCCATACGGTCGAAATCCAGAAAAATCAGGTCTTCCGTAAGGATCAGGCCGCTTTCACCCAGCAACAGGGATTTGCAGCACAAAAAGGCTTTTATCACATTCCTGGCCAGGTACTCTCCCCATGCCGCTTCTGCCTTGCCTTTTTCCAGACTGGATTTAAGGCTCTCAAGGCCGGTGATGCAGTAATAGATCTCAATGTTCCCGTCCATGGAGCCTGCATCAAAAGGGATAAGGCAGGGCTGGGGATTTCGTTTCACCATCCGCGTCTGATATCCAAGGTAGCCGGCTCCTCCCGCTCTGTCCGGTTTTCGGGTCAATATTAAATAGTTTTCTCCGTTCACATTTTTACAGGTGGTTATAAAATCATCCAGCATCACGTTCCCTCATTCGTACCGGGTATTCCAAAATCAAGTCCTTCTTCCGCTCCGGAAAATATACGGTCAAATATCAATTCCACCAGTTCCACGATCCGGTCTTTGAATATAAGCGCCAGACCAATCAAAATCGCCGCTATGATAACGATTTCCAGTGTACTGACGCCTTTTTTGCTGCGCAGGATCACGGAAAATTTGTGTGAAAACCCCAATAAAGCCAGCATACGGCCTCCTCCTTTCCTGAAATTTTAAAGGATGCGCATCTGCATCAAGGCAGGCGCGGTCACGAGGATCAAAATTGCGATGAACTCAATGGCCATGGGAAGAAGAAGTTTTTCCGAGGCCTCCTCTCCCAGCTTTTTTGCAGTCGCGATCCGCCCCTGCCAGGCGCTGGCAGACAAAACCCGCAGCAGGTATGTCATTTCTGTCCCTCCCGTACGAACATTTTGCAAGATCACTGATACCATCATGCTGGCCTCGGGAGTTCCACACCGCAGCGCAAACTCTTCAAAAGCGCGGTTTTCCGGTATGCCTGCTTCCACCTGATTGAGAAGGATATCGATTTCCCGCAACAGTGCGCCCTTCCTCCCGGTTTGGCGGATACGACGGATCGCTGCGGTCACATGAAGTCCCGCTCCAACCAGCAGGGAAAGCTTGCTCAGCAGCACAGGGAATCCCAGATTGAGTTCCTGCCGCCGTTTCCGGACCTTGTTGTCAAGGTCTCTCTCCATAGCCCAGAAGATAATGACGGGCAGCATAAACGCCAATATCAGCGCCTCGGCGCTTTGTCCCGCTGCGATCCATATCAGGATGCCTGCCAGCCCGCCGCACAGCATACGCTGAAATTTCTTCATTATGAATTTTTCCGCTTCCACACCTGCTTCCAGCTGCAGCCCCAGCAGCAGGAATTTTGGGATCGCCTTGTCCCGCAGATAACAAAACCATCGGCTGCGTCTCATATCTGTATATCCGCGATCCTTTCCCCCAGCATGAAGGCCCCTCCCAGCATCGCAAGAACCAACGCCACCACCAGGTTCCCCAAAGGCTGATGCAGGGGCTCCATGTACTCCGGCCAGATCAGCATCAGGATGCCTGTCATGCCAAAGGGCATGATTCCCAGTACCCGCTGACTGAAACGCTGTCTGGCAGTATTGACGCTGATTTCCACAGACATGTCCAGCCGTGCCCGGATCGCTTCACAGGTGTGGGACACCACCTGCGACAGATCGGCCCCCGTCTGGCGGCAAACTGAAAACACATCCGCAAAATCCCGGATGTCCTCAAGCGTCGTGCCCTGAGCAAAGTCCTGGATGGATCTTCGGATGGGAATATTGAGTTCCATTTCAGCGATGATCTGCTTAAGTCCTCTTTTCATGGGACTTGCCTTCCCGGGGTGCATTCGCTCCAGGTCGGGAACCGCATGCAGGAAAGCATTTTCCACGGACTGTCCTGCTGCCAGAGAAGAAGATACGGACTGGAGCAGATCCCGAAATTCCAGCAGCATTCTGTTTTCTTCCCTTCGCTTGTCTCTTTTTCGAAGGATCGCAGGAAATAAATATCCACTGAAAGAAAAAACCGTCGCTGGCCAAATGTTTCCGAAAAACAGCAACCCTACGGCTGCCATGACCCCCTGGCCGGTAACGGCCCTAAGCAGGTCTTTGGATTTCATTTTCCAGGCTTTCAATGTGTTTCCCTCCCTTTTTCGGATCTGGAGTCTTCCTCCGGTATCGTTCCAGCTTTTCAGTTTTTTGAAGAGACAGGCCGGTAGATTTTAAAATCCCATTGTCCAAGCGGTATAAACTGCGCAACCCGGGCATTTGGCCATTGTATGCATCCACTTCGGATATTTCCGCCACCTTGCGCCGGGCGTCGGGCATCCGGATCAGGTGGACCAGGATCTCGACCGCCGAAGCGATCTGCCGACGAATGGCCTCCAGGGGAAGTATTCCGGTGAACATGGCCATGGTTTCCATACGGGTGAGCATGTCCGTTGTGGAGTTGGCATGTCCGGTAGACAGAGAACCGTCATGCCCGGTGTTCATGGCTTGCAGCATATCCAGCGCCTCGCCGGAGCGGATCTCGCCCACGATGATCCTGTCCGGTCGCATCCGCAGCGCTGCTTTCAGCAGATCTCTTACGGTCACGCCATCTGCACCTCCCGGATTTGGCGGGCGCGCTTCCAAGCGGACCAGATTGTCCACATTCCGGATGTTCAGTTCTGCTGAATCTTCGATCGTGATCACCCGTTCCCCGGGTGGGATACATCCGGCGAGCACATTCAAAAACGTGGTTTTTCCTGTACCGGCACCCCCGGATATGAAGAGGTTGTACCGTGCTCTTACCAGTTCTCCCAAAAAATCCGCCGCTTCACAGCTTATAAACTCCATGTCTTCCAGCTCTTTCATCGTAAAGGTCTGAGGTTTGAATTTCCGGATGGTCAGAACAGGGCCGTCCAGGGCGACGGGCGGCACTACCGCATGGATCCTGGACCCGTCTTCCAACCGGGCATCCACCACCGGGCTGGCTTCATTGATGTTCCGGTTTACCTTGGATACGATGCGCTGAATGAGATCAAGCAACTGAGCTTCATCATCAATATATAGTTCTTCTTTATGCAGCATTCCCCTGCGTTCCGTGAATATTCCCGTGATACCGTTTACCATGATTTCATCCACATCCGGATGGTCGATCAGCGGCTGCAGCAGGTCCAGTCTTCGCCGGGCATTGAAAATACGGAGAATGACCTGCCTTTTTTGCTCCAGCGAAAAGTATCCGTCTTTGCCGCCGTCTTTGCCGCCGTCTTTAGCGCCATCTTTGCCGCCGTCTTTGCCGCAATGAAGTACCGATTCTTCCAGTAATATCAAAAATTCTTCATCAGTATATCTTTTTCCCGGATCCAGTCTTCGGTCCAGCTCTTTCATGGCCGCATCCAGTAAAAATTTCAATGGATCCTGTCTGAGTTCCATTTAATTGATCTCCCTTTTTTCTTTAAGACAAATCAGCTTTCTGGCCAGCGGTTGAAGCATCCATCGCATTGCAGAATCCGGATTTACGGGAAGGCATTCCTGCTGCGCCATGACTTTGCCCCAGAGGTCCTGCAAATTGGGAAGTTCAATATCATAGCGGGAACTGTTCTCTCGTAACCCGAAATTTTCTCTCCGGGTGTCAGGCCAGGGATGATTCAATACCCTGTACATGTGGAAGTTTGATCCGACGGGAGTCTGGCAGTGAAGGTCCACTATCCGGGACAGCTCCTCTTCCAGGCGCCGGGTCCGCATCTGGTGCGACAGATCGTCCTGCTGCACCAGGATACCGGCTTCTGCAATTTGAAGCAGAAACAGTCTCCTTTCGTCCCAATGACAGCCTATATCGGCTATCAGGAAGTCCAGGCTGGCCGTTCGTTTGGCCAGCCACAGCAGCCTGGACAATTCTCCCTTACCCATCTCGTTTTGACTGCGAAATAACCGGGAAACAGGAAACCGCTTCATTCCAAATGGCAGTATTTCCAATTCCTTCTCCAGGCTGCTCCAGGTCAGTGGCCGCCTGAATTTCAAATGATATCCGATGCGCTCGAAACTGTCCTTTTCGGGGTCGGTTCCTCTGATATCATAACCGATCTGCACTGCGTCCAGGGACAGATACAATACCCGATACCCAAGGCTGGAAAGGCACCGGCCCAGAGAATACGAAACGATGCTGCATCCTGCGCCTCCACCAGCGCTGAACACGGTAACAAGCAGAGACGGATTGCTGACGAAAGAAGGCTTTTCGCCTGGAACGGCTGCAAGAATGGCTTCGATATGCTCCAAAAAAGCCTTCGATTCCTGGTATTTGCCCACATGCCAAAGCCCCTGCTGAAACATACCCGTTTTGCTCTCTGCCGCATCCCATCCATCTTCATCCTCCAAAAGCACCCAGGCACACCGGCGATCGGTATGGATGGTCTGCAGCAGCAAAGGAAGCATTTCCCTGCCAAGCAATACCATGTCATATTGCCGGTTTTCCGGGATTTCCATTAAAAAAGCTTGTCCGGTAGTGTAAGCCTTCACTTCGGGCACCAGGGTCCTGATCCCGCGGAGCAGCAGACAGATCCGTTCCATATAGTCCCGATCCTCGTGGACAAATGCGATTCGGAATGCACTCACCCCCTCTGCATCCTCCTTTTTGTGCTATTGTTTCCATTATATGGGATATGGGAATATTTGTCAACCGTTTTTTATAAAAAAACCGGCCCTGACAATTTGAAATTGCAGGCCGGTTTTTGGCAGGGATGGCAGGATTCGAACCTACGGATGCGAGAGTCAAAGTCTCGTGCCTTACCGCTTGGCCACATCCCTATGCGGGAAACGCCGGTGGATCCGGTGGACCCGGTTCTCTCCGGCGTTTCTGTGGGGTGAATAATGGGATTCGAACCCACGGTCTCCAGAGCCACAATCTGGCGCTTTAACCAACTAAGCTATATCCACCATGTGCACAAGTATTGTAAGGGAACATGCCGGGGGTTGTCAAGAAAAACATCCCGGGCTCATATAATGGAACCAAGGAGTGAATGTTTATGCAAGATTATGAAATTTACGGGGCTGCTGCAACCCCTTTGATAATAGGACTGGTCGAACTGTTCAAGCGGATGGGCTTTCCGGCAAAATACACCCCGGTGTTGTCCCTTGTCCTGGGCATTCTGGCTGCCGCAATTTATATCGCCCCCGGGGAGCCAAAACGGTTTATTTTCCACGGGATCACTTTGGGGTTGTCCGCTTCCGGCCTGTATTCCGGGGTAAAACACATGGTCAGAGAGATTCGCTCAACGCCTGCCGATCCACCGGAAAAACCGGATCCCCCAAAATAGTTATTTGATAATGCTTAAGTTTTCCCGTTCACTGGTGCCGGTGATCAGCTTGCCTTCCCGGTCGTTCAAGGTGATCCGGCCGCCGGCCTCATCGGTAACTTTCACGTAGGTTTTGCGTCCGCCCGCGTTATGTACCGAGACGATGGCCTTGATGCCTACATTTTCCGGCACCGGTGCAAACTGGGCATTCAGATAGATTTCCACGCTTCCGGGAGACAGCGCTCCGGTGATTTCCTGGCGACTCTGGTCCTCCATCGTCATAACGGCGGTATATGTATCCTCATCGATACGAATATTCACGATGATCCCGTTTTGCGAGCGGGCCCCGGTGTAAACATCAAAGGATTCCTCCCAGTTGGTGCCCATCATCACCAGGTTGTTGTTCTCTGCTTCCAAACGGGTCATCATCAGCACAATCTTCGTCGGCCTGCGCATAAGCTGGTCGATGCTGTCCGGCCAATCGGTGGTGGACTCGGGCCTGCTCTTATCGCCGGTACAGGCGCTGAAACAGATCATCAGGCAGACGGCCATACCGGCAAGTATTATCCGGGTGCNNTGCCCTTATGCCCCATCTCCTGCGGTTCATCAAACAACCTCCTGCACTCCCCTTCCCGGAAAGGAAAGCTCATGTGTCCTATAGTATAATACGGTTTTCTGGATCCGGCAAGCTGATTTTGCTTTGCCGCCCGTCCGCCGCCCGTCCGCCGCCCGTCCGCGGCCCGATTACTTCCCGCCACTGCCCGCAGGCCTTCCCGCTCAAAACAGGCCCCCGCGCCGGATCGCCCCGATAATGTTTCTTTTTACATCCTTCGGTTTCATCGCCATTCCCGCCAGCAAATCCCGCATTTCCTGCCGTGTGGTCCTGCCGTCTTCCGGGCAGGGATTCCCGACCACCGGCAGGCCCTTTTCCTTTATAAACGCCCGGATTTCGCCGGCCGCGACATAGATCAGCGGCCGGATCACCACGATCCCCGTCCGGTCCAGCCGGGTCACCGGGGAAAAGGTATGCAGCCGTCCCTCATAAAACATGGCCATGAGAAAAGTCTCGATGATATCGTCATTGTTATGCCCAAGCGCTACCTTATTGCATCCGGCCATCCGGGCGGTGGTATGCAGCGCCCCCCGCCGCATGTTGGCACAAAGAGAGCAGGGATTTGCTTCCTTTCGCACATCGAACACAATGTTTTTGATGAGGGTTTTTTCCACCACATGCTCCACTCCAAGGCTGCGGCAGGTATCCTCAAGCGTCTGGATGTCAAACCCCTCAAATCCCAGGTCCACGGTCACCGCCATCAACCGGAAGGGCGCCGGCAAAAACTGCCTGAGCCGGCTCAGCCCGTATAATAGGGCTGTGCTGTCCTTTCCCCCGGAATATCCCACCCCGATAATATCCCCGGGCTGGATCATCCCGTATTCCTCCACCGCTTGGCTGATCCGCCCCAGCAACTGTGTTTCCTTGCTCCTCAAGTCTGCATCTCCCCGTATCGAGTGTCCTGTGAGTGTCCTGTTATCCAGTGTCCTGTGAGTGTCCTGTTATCGAATGTGCTGCTATTGATTTTACCATAGGTCCATGGTAGAATGATACACGTTTGCGGCACGTCGGAGTGCAGCGTTGCCGGTAGACCGCTCACGTGATTTGGGACCAGAAGGCAGTAAAATTTAATAAAATATCGAGGCGTAGCTCAGTTTGGTAGAGTGCTTGGTTTGGGACCAAGATGCCGCAGGTTCAAGTCCTGTCGCCTCGACCATGATAGGTTGACAGATTTACATGCAAAAGTCTGTCAGCCTTTTTCTGTAGGGACTTAATCCTTCGTAAGATTTAAGTCCTTTTGTTATAGATTAATTTAGTCTTATTTAGTCTTATAGTCTCTATAACATTGAAATATAGCCTCTCTTAAGATATAATGCATATAACGGAAATTGAAGCGGAGGTGAGAAAATGGACTATATTCTGATGCATAAGAATATCGCAGTAGCGGATTTGTTGATAGATGAGATGGTTGCGGCTATAGTAAAAGTCGGCAATGTGTATCATCCGGAACATATCCCTGTCGGAGTAACAATTAAAGGTGGAAGACCTGACCGTAAGGCTATGAATGATTGGTGGATAGGACGTTCTATCCCGGCTAGCCGGTCAGGACTTAGAGAAGCGCTTAATATACTTCATTTATCATCGCCCCAATTTTTGTTGACAAAATGCTTTGGGCTTTCACTCTCGGATCAATATTGGGTAAGGCCTGCAAACAAGCAGCTTGAGTGGAAAGACATAAATTTCTTTGAGAATAAATTTTCAGAGGATGTAGGAAATGCTTTTTTCGGACGAATGCCAAACGGGGATAACATAGATTTATTATCGCCCGATAACACCTCTGATGGATGGTTGAAAAAGAAATGGGTATCTGCAGACGGAAAA
>DOHE01000237.1 GCA_003535395.1 Clostridiales bacterium
ATCCGCTGCGCCTGCTGCGCCTGCTCCACCTGAAAAGCCGGCCGAAGCATGCCGCATGCCAGAAAACCAGCCACCAGTCCGCCTCCATGGGCAAAATTATCGATCTGCGGATTGAAAAGCCCATAGATAATATTGATCCCCACCGCAGTCAGAATGTTTGCCCGGAAATATTTCTTCCACACCCCGGGTTTCTCCACGCCCAGGAACAGCAGGGCCCCAAACAGGCCAAAGATGGCTCCGGAAGCGCCTACGGAATCCCGGCTGTTGAAAGCAAAACTGGCCAGGTTGCCGAGGATCCCCGCCAGAAAATAAATGGCGGCAAAACGGCCGCGGCCATAAATGATTTCCACCTGACTGCCCAGCACATACAGTGCATACCCGTTAAACAGCAGGTGCCGGATATCTACATGGAGGAAAATTGGCGCGATCAGCCGCCACACCTCTCCGGACTGGATCAGGGCGTTGACCTTGGCCCCAAAAATATACAACAGGCTGTAGTACGGGATGTCCTGGATTTGGGACAGCAGCGTAAGCAAGGCAAAAATCCCCGCGGTCAGCCCAAGGAGAATAAACGTCAATACCGGCCGCCTTGCCCGGGGGATGATGACCGACCTTTCAAAATCCAATGCAGAAGGCTCTCTCATCCGCCACCTTGCTTTCCAATCATGTTCAGGCTGAACCAAAGGGAGTATTCTCCGGGATGCACCAGATATTTCTCCTGGGGTCTCGGTCCGCAGCTGTTGCTGCCGATGCCGTATTGAATCAGATCCACCAGCAGCGTGGTTTCCGGTGCCTCTTTCAGATCCTGATGATGCCGGGTCTGCTCCAGATCCTTCAATGTGTACCGCAATGCGGTAAGGCAAATCATGGGCTGGCCTTCAATCAGCAGTCCGCTGCCGTCCGGTCTTTCCAGCATAGCCCAGCGCACATCGGTCCGGCAACCATTTTCCTGGGGTTTCACATACGGATAATACAAATCTTTCACCTCGGCAGACCACTGCCCCACGCGGGTGCTTTCCTTCATATCCGAATAACTCTGGTGCGGGCCGCGCCCATACCATGTCAGAGTGGCAAGTTCTGCCGGCACCTGCATCTTCACGCCGACCCGGGGCAGGTCGGGCATATTCTCCTGCAGCGGCCAAAGCTTGAAGTCCACATCGATGTAACCGTCTCCACAGACATCATAGATTGTTTCCGTACCAAAAGCAGCGCGTTTGTAAACGCTGCCGTGGGAAGCAGTGACGGTCACCCGGATACAGGACGTGCCGATGCGCTCCACCCTGAAATCCCGGACGCTTTTGCATAGGCTGTCATAACCCAGTTTGAGCCATTCTTGTTTCATTCCTTTGGGGAACATCCCGCCGTCATTGTCTGTGGGCACGCGCCACATATTTAATTCCGGCCCGGCCGTGACCAGAGCCTTTCCCTCCTGCTCCACGCGGACCAGGCTTCCCTTCAACCGGTCAAATACCACCGTAAAATATTCATCTTCGCCTGAAATCACCAACCGGCTGCCTTCTTCATTCATCTCAACAGCCATTATCTCCCCATTGCAGCATTCGCAGCCGCAGCCGTCTTCATCCTCGCAGCAGCCGTCACCGCAGCCGTCTTCATCCTCGCAGCAGCAGCAGCAGCCCGTGCATGACTCTTCCGGACCGGGCAACGCTATCTGGCAAACGGTGACCTCATGCCCCTTTTCCGCCCAGTTGAAATCCCGGTTAGTATGAAAATGGAGATCCAGGAAGTATTCACAATCCTCATACTGCAATTCGGCTTTGAAGGGAAGCGAAATTTCCGCGGTTTCTCCCGCCGAAATGGGGGGGCAGTCCCCACAGCCGGAATCGATGACTGTGCCGTCCCCAAGCAGTTCCCAGGTATAGGAAAGATGCGCCAGGCTCATGAAATCCAGCCGATTGGCAACCAGTACCCGGCCATTTGCAGGATCCACCGGCGAAATGCTTACCGGTTCCAGTACCTTCTTGTATTCGTAAAATCCAGGATGGGGTTCCCGGTCCGGGGAAACGATGCCGTCGGTGCAGAAATTGCTGTCGTTGGGTTCGTCTCCAAAATCTCCTCCATACAGGTACCGGGCTTCTCCGGGTTTGGCTCCGGGTTCCCGGAGGCCGTGATCCGCCCATTCCCAGAGGCAGGCGCCCATGAATCGCTTTTCCGAATAGATCAGGTCCCAGTAATCCTGAATGCTTCCCGGACCGTTGCCCATGGCATGGATGTACTCGCACAGGAAAAAAGGCTTATCCGGGAACTGGGCCATGATGCCGGGTATATCCGGTATGTTGGTATACATCCGGGAAACCACTTCGGACACGATGGCATTCCGGTCGCCTTCGTAGTGGATGGGACGGGTGGGGTCATTATCCTTGATCCATTGTGCCATGGCAACATGATTATTGCCAAAGCCACTTTCATTGCCCAGCGACCACATCACCACGCAGGGATGGTTCCGGTCCCGGGATACCATGCGGCGGCCGCGGTCCACATACGCCTCCTGCCAGTCCGGGAAAGTGGAGATATCCAGAAATCCATGGCATTCCAGGTCGGCCTCATCCACCACATACAGGCCGTATTCGTCGCACAGATCATACCACAGCGGATCATCCGGATAATGCGACGTCCTTACCGCATTCAAATTGAACTGCTTCATCAGCAGCACATCCTGCAGCATGGTTTCATAGGGCATGCTATGGCCCAGGTTCGGATGGAACTCATGCCGGTTGACGCCCTTGAGTTTCACCGCTTTTCCGTTCACCAGGAAAATACCCTCCCGGATAACAACATTCCGAAATCCCACCTTGAAACTGGACCAGGAAACCGCGTTCCCTTCCCCGTCCTCCAATGTCAGGATGACAGTATAAAGATTCGGCTGCTCTGCATTCCAGAGCTTCGGACTGCTTACCTTCAATACCGCCTGGAAAATGCTGCTGCT
>DOHE01000090.1 GCA_003535395.1 Clostridiales bacterium
CCGTCAAACTCGCCGTAAAAAATCTGCTCCCATGTGCCAAAATCCAGTATGCCGTTTGAGACAGCGATCACGACTTCTCTACCCATCACGGAGCGTTTCAGGTGGGCATCAGCATTATCCTCGAAGCCGTTGTGGGCGTACTGGCTATAGGGCTTTTCCGGAGCCAGCTTCTCCAGCCAGCGCTCAAAGTCGGCATGAAGGCCACTTTCATTATCATTTATAAAAACGCTTGCAGTGATATGCATGGCATTGACCAGGCAAAGCCCTTCGATAATGCCGCTTTCTCTTAACGCTACCTCCACCTGTGGCGTAATGTTGATAAACGAACGTCGTGCGCTTGTATTAAATGTCAATTCTTTTCGGTAAGATTTCATGCTGTACACCCCCTCGAAGACATTATATCACAGGGGGGTATAATTTACGCAGGGAACTGCAGAGTCGTCGTACACTCAAGCTGATCGATGCCGATGGGGATGGAGATTGGGATGAGGATGGAGATTGGGATGGGGATGGGGATGAGAATGGGGATGAGTCTTATGAATATAAATCAATCTGTACGTTTTAGCGGATAAATAATGCACATTTTAGCGGATGTAACGCTTGCAAATTAGCGGATTAAAGGATAGTATAGAACGGAATGGATGTGAAACGATATGAAATATTTAAAAAGAATTGCCGACAGTATACTGGACGAACGTTTAAAAAGCGCTGGTGCGGTTTTAATCGAAGGTACAAAGGCCTGCGGAAAAACTGAAACAGCAAAACAAGCGGCGAAAAGCATTGCGCAGTTTGACATTGACCCGCAAATAAAAATAAAAATGCAAATCGACCCAAAAACTGTTTTGATCGGCGAAGTGCCGCGTTTGCTTGACGAGTGGCAGGTATACCCCGAAATATGGAACAGCATCCGCCATGAGGTGGACGCGCGCAAATTAAAGGGGCAATTTATCCTGACGGGTTCTGCCACTCCCGACAACAAGACCCGGCGGCATTCGGGTGCAGGTCGGTTCTCGGTTATTAAAATGCGTACCATGTCGATGTTTGAGCGGTGTTGGTCAACCGGTGAGGTGAGTCTGTCCGCGCTGATGAACGGCAAAGCACCCGCCTCTAACGATGTCAAATTTGACATCCGCGAGATGGCGGAAAAAATCACCATCGGTGGTTGGCCGGGCTTGATTGGCGAAAATGCGGCGGCTGGCCTGCAGTTTGCCAGCGACTATGTAGCGTTGATTGCGGAAGCTGATTTGAGTCGTGTATCAGAACGGCAACGCAACCCGAACAAGGTAAAACGTCTGCTGCAATCACTCGCGCGGAACATCTCCACCGAAGCGTCACTGGCTGCTCTGTCGCGGGATACCGGTGGCAATGACAACGAACTGAACGACGAAACAGTAGCCGAATATCTTTCTGAGCTGGAGCGGCTGATGGTGGTAGATCATTTGCCGGCATGGAACACGCATATCCGCTCCTCCGATATGCTGCGGAAAGCACCTAAGCGGCATTTTGCCGACCCGTCCCTGGCGGTGGGCGCGCTTGGGTTATCTATTGATAAACTGATCTCCGATCTCAATTACTTCGGACTGCTGTTTGAATCCTTGGTCGTCCATGACCTGCGTGTATACGCGGATGCAAGCGGTGGTAATGTTTTCCATTACCGCGACTCACGCGGAACGGAAGTGGCCGCGATTGTCGAGTACGCCGACGGAACTTGGGGCGCGTTCGAGGTCAAGCTTGGAATCGGAGCAGTTGACGAAGCGGCAGAAAGCTTAAAAATACTTGCAAATAAGATAGATACCGACCGTGTAAAAATTCCCGCAACACTAACGGTCATCACCGGCAACGGCTTCGCTCACCGCAGGCCGGACGGCATCAATGTGGCTCCAATCTCCACCTTGACGGTATAGCTCCGGACGAAGTCACAAAGTGACTTTTTGCAGAGCCGACCCATCGTTTAACATGCAAACAGCAAGCAGGATGTTGTCCCCTTCCTGCCTGCTGTGTCAGCGGGGAGACAATTGCAGTCAAGTCCTCTGGCTTTATTCCCCTTTTTCTTCCTTAAGGCTGTTTAACCTCTGGCGAATCTGTTCAAGCTGCTTCTTCAGTACTTCTTCCTGTTTTCCCAGCCATATTTTTTCTTCTTCCGCTGTCGGTTCACTATAGATCGGACTGTACGGTCCAACCCTACCTGTGCCCATGGGCCCAAGTGCCGGCCCATATTGCGGAGTGCCTGTCCTGGCCCAGCCAGGGACTCCGGTCTGGAAATACATGTTTCTGTATCCTCTGCCCGCTCCTTTGCCAAAGTTGCACCCGTATCGCGGACGAATTTCAGGATTCATGAATCCCGGCATCGCCCAGCCTGCGCAATATCCTGCACCTCTTCCTGACATAGGGCCCGTTCCTGCGGGTCCTGTTCCATCTCCACGTGGCATTTAAATCACCTCCCTTCCTCATGGTTTGCATGATCGCATCCCGATTTTTCCACTCCCTGCCCTTTGCCGGACCCCGGTATGCACTGGCCTTCCCCGCCTGCCAACGTGCCTTGGGCCAATTGCCCGATCACCATATCTATCGTACCTTCAATCCCAGCAGTGACCCGGATCCCCATCTCGGAGAATAATT
Source organism: Clostridiales bacterium (assembly GCA_003535395.1). Lineage (GTDB taxonomy): Bacteria > Bacillota > Clostridia > UBA8921 > UBA8921 > UBA8921. The sequence continues at coordinate 2,620 of DOHE01000090.1, forward strand.
CCATAGCCCTGTTTCCGATACCGCCGCATACTACCTGCTCTACTTCGAGCCCGTGCAAAAACTGGGGGATTGCACCCGGCAAGTGCCCCGGGTTTGCTTCCCTTTTCACAATTTTCCATTTCCCATCCTGCAGTTCAAGGATGGTGTAAACCTGGCACCTCCCAAAATGGGAAGCGACTGTGTTGCCATCCGTAGCAATGGCTGCCTTCAAATCGATCACCTCACCTTTATTGTTGTCATATGTCATTTATAGTATACAGCTAATTATGACATATGTCAATAATAATTTGGACTTCTTTTAAGATTCTGCTGCCGCGCCACTGCTGCTTCATTTGATCTGCTGCTCTAACAGGGTTGTCGCAAGTTCCGGCAGCAAGAGAACCTATATCCAATCCGCGTATGCAATAGACAGTGATGAAAAGAAGATGAAGGAAACCCGGCCCTTTGCACTGACCGGCGATTTTTTCCCAAAAATTATCATCAGAAAAGATATCGGGAAAAGATGGTATGATGATAATGGCATCCTGAACATCAATGTCATCGACTTCCTGCTGGATCAAACGGTGATTTGATATTCTGCAGCCATTATCTCAGCAAATGTTCCACGGCAGCCCGCTCGATGGGCAGGCCTTTGACATACCGCTCATAAAATGCATTGAAACCTGCGACATCAGCGGGATCCGGCTCCATCCTTTCACCGGATTGTCCGGCAAAGACTTTCGTCAGGTATTGATCCAGGGTTTCATTATCCAATTTTCGAATCAGGTATGACGCTAGTAGGGCTACCCCCCATGCGCCTCCTTCTCCCGCTGTTTCCATGACGGATATGGGCGTATTGGCCGCCGCTGCCATGATTTTCTGTCCTACTTCCCGTGTCTTGAAAAATCCGCCATGGCCGCGGATCTCATCCACTTCCACGCTTTCTTCCTCAAAGAGGATCTGAAGACCCGTTTTCAAGGCTCCCAAGGCCGTAAACAGATGGACCCGCATGAAATTGGCCAGGTTGAACCGGGCACCGGGAATCCGCGCAAACAGCGGCCTGCCGGATTCAAATCCCGTAATATGCTCACCGGAAATATATCCATAGGACAGCAAGCCACCGCAGTCCGGATCTCCTTTCAGCGCCATTCCCAGGAGGGTGTCATATATCTTCGGTTTGGAAATTTCCACGCCCAGTTTCTTCACCGCTTCGGCGAACAGACCGATCCAGGCATCATAGTCGGAGGTACAGTTGTTGGAATGCACCATGGCTACCAGGCTGCCATCCGGTGTGGTCACCAGATCGATTTCTCCATACGCCCTGGATAATTCTTTTTCCAAAACGATCATAGCGAAGACAGAGGTGCCAGCGGATACATTCCCGGTGCGGACGGCAATGCTGTTGGTGGCCACCATCCCCGTTCCGGCATCCCCTTCGGGCGGGCACAGAGGGATCCCCGGCTGAAGACGGCCGGAGGTGTCCAGCAGGCGGGCGCCTTCGGCTGTCAACCGGCCAGCAGGTTCTCCGGCCACCCGTACCTGGGGCAGGATGTCCCGTATTTTCCACTTGAAGCCATAGGGCTCGATTTGACGGTCGAACTGGTCCACCATCTTGCCATAATATCCTTTGGTTTTTGGATCGATGGGGAAAACCCCGGAAGCCTCCCCCACCCCCAGAACGCGGCTGCCGGTCAGTCGTTCATGGATATATCCCGCCAGAGTGGTCAGTTGATCGATCTGTGCCACATGCTCTTCCCGGTTGAGGATCGCCTGGTAAAGATGGGCGATGCCCCAACGCTGGGGAATGGGATAATCAAACAGGGAGGTCAAAAATTCGGAAGCCGGTCCGGTAATATTGTTTCTCCAGGTCCGGAAGGGAGTCAGCTGCTGCCCGGTCCTGTCAAAAACCATGTAACCATGCATCATCCCGCTGAACCCGATGGAACCGGTGGTCACCAGGTCAACGCCGTATTTTTCCTTTACCGCATGGACCATGTTCCGGTAACTGTTCTGGACCCCCTCCCAGATCTCCTCCAGGCTGTATGTCCAGATATTGTTGATATAACTGTTTTCCCAGTCGTGATTGCCTGCCGCCAGGGGGGTATGGTCGGAACCGATGAGTACCGTTTTGATTCGGGTGGACCCCAGTTCCATACCGACAGAAGTTTGCCCGTTTTCAATATCCTTCCGGATGTCCTGCAGCTGCCTTGTTCCTGTGCTCATATGCGAGCCCCCCTGACTGCCAATTTTCAACCATTTTATCCTTTGCAGTCCGGAAAGTCAATTTGCACTGCTGGCAGGCAGTTGTTTCATTCTTATTGATAAATTGAAATAATCGCAGTATAATGGGTCATACTATTTCAAAAGGCGGTGTTGATATGCCTGATAACAAAGCGGGTACATTCAGAATAAATTTGACCGGTGAGGCACAGTATAAGTCCTTT
>DOHE01000345.1 GCA_003535395.1 Clostridiales bacterium
TTGATCCTTCCATGTGAAACCGCCTCCTGTGCTTGAGTTACACCATTAATCACTCATCTACACCGGAAGTCAAGTGGTTTAGCGCTGTCCCGACATGATAAAACGAATATATGATTTTCTATTATCCTGAAGCAGTAAAACCAGCTCATAGAAGCCCTTTTCATAGGCTTCTCGCTGTATGGCGGTTATATCAAACATGTTAAATTTCGCCTCGTCCCTCAGGCATAGTATCTGCTCGACAATCTTGTCTGTCAACGGGCTTTCCTGTGCTTCTGACGTTGGACTTCCCGAGGCATCCAGCACCGTTTGGTAGTCCGGGATATAAAAGCAATACCGAAGGTATGAATAGCCTTCTGCCTGGACTCCGAGCCCGTCAATGCCGCCGATTGCCTTGATCAGCAAGATATGCCAGATCCCCTCCGAGTCCACATACATCCGGTCAACCGCCTCTTTCAAAAACTCCCTGTCCATCAGCAGGTCATCGCAGACCTCGGCATACTGTTCCAGTGGGAGTTCGATGATCCTTTCTATGACAAAGGGCACTGTCTCTCCCCCGGTAGGATTCTTCAATTCTTCGATGTTCACCGCTTTCCTGACAAAATGTGCTCGGTTCACCGCTTGTCACCACGCAATCCGCTGTAGTTGTAGTTCCCGCGCTTGATTTCCGCCTGTTCGGCCTGTTTGGCCTTTTGGTATTCGGGATCAGCCTTTTCTTGTTCCGAGCAAGGGATACAAATACAGGCAGTCGAAAAGGCGGACATGGTCCGGCCGGATTTAAGGTCGCCACCGCATTGGTCGCAGGTTCGTTTTGTAAAGAAGGAATCCATCGCTATCACCTAGTTTCTAGTATTGTTAGTAATTATTAACACTCAATCTGAAACGGAAGTCAAGTAATTTTATAGCTCTCCGTTGCATCCGAATCATATGATTGAACGGGTTCCCAACTGCTGGATGTCAATTGCACCAAAACAGCATATAATAATGATAGGGACTACCTGAGGGGTGAGATACTGCTGAATAATTCCTATGATTTGTTCATGCACCCGCTGGAACACTTCCTGCTCGGAAAGATCCGTAAACACCTGATTCCCCATGCCTACGGGAAGGTCCTGGAGATCGGGCCGGGGACAGGCGTGAATTTTGCCTATTATGACTTGAGCAAGATAAAAAGCCTGTCCTGCCTGGATATTAAGCTCAGCTCCGTAGCCAGGCAGCGTGCGCCTGGTAACACCAATTTCATAGAAACATCGGACACCGCCTTTCCGTTCCCGGACCATCATTTTGATACGGTCGTGGAAACCCTGGTCCTCTGTACCGTACCAAACCCCTCCGGCACCATGGCGGAAATTGTCCGGGTGCTTAAACCAGGAGGACAACTCCTGCAACTGGATCATGGCCTCCCGTCAAACCCCTTCTGGGCACTGATTTTCCGCCTGATCGATCCAATCTGGTCACTGACATCCCAAGGCTGCCACCTGACCCGCCGTCCTGATACACTCATGGCAGAATATGGAATGACGATAGAGCAATCCGGAGGACGGCCGAAAGGGATCTTCTCGTGGAGCATCTCCCGGAAATAGGCTCATGAATTGGATTTTCTCTTAATCCTTTTACCCACATCATTTGTGCCTGTTGAGCTATTGTCCCGGCTGTCTGGAAAGTATATACTGAACCTGATCATCCTGTGTCGAGGGGGCGTTCCCATACTTTTAAGAAAAATTCTACAACATAAGTCCCGGCAACCCAACATCATGCAGCAGCTTGATGACGAAGGAAAAGCGAAATGGATGGAATATCACCGCCGATTTATGGACTCCCGGGCGAAAGCTCAGGAATTGCGACGAGATATGATGGAAGCAAGGGAGTTCAACGACCGGGACCGGATGTCCATCCTCCGGAAACGGGCTGAAACCCTGCGCAATGACGGCGCTGCATTGAGGCTGGAAACAAGAGCCTTTCTGGAGAGCCATGGGATTCATGATGGGTTCATGGATATCAGCGGACCGCCTCCATCCAAAAGGTAATCATTTCTCTGGGCATAAACTCTCCCACCCGATCTTCTCCCCATCGCGAAGGACATAGATCCCGTCATGACGGCCTGTCTGCAAAGCAAATCGTTTAGCAATAACGTCACAGTACTTTTCATCCATTTCACCCATGAAACACGATCGGTTGGTCTGCTCCGCCGCGATCAGTGTTGTGCCGCTGCCCCCAAACAAGTCCACCACCACATGATCCGGATAGCTGCTGTTCTTGATAGCCCTCGCCACCAGTTCAATCGGCTTGGTTGTGGGGTGCAGCTCAGAAACCGATGGCCGGGGGATATCCCACACATCACATTGTTTCCTATCCTCCAGCGGGCATCGCCTCGGGGCACCGTTGTGCCATCCATACCAGATCGGCTCATACCGGGTATGATAATCCTTCCGAGACAATACAATCCGGTCTTTGTTCCAGATGATGGTGGAAGACCAGTGAAACCCGTTTTCTTTCAGGGTGAGCATGCAATTGCCCCATTCCTGGGCGGACATCACCACATACATCATCCCACCCGGCTTCAGTATGCCATACATGCAGGCGAACGTTTTATTCATAAAGTCTTTGAAATCTTCTGTGCTCATGCTGTCGTTCAAGATTTGCCGGGGTTTCCAGGAGGGATGTGTCGGATCTCCGCCGAGGTCCACATTCCAGGGTGGATCTGTAAAGACCATATCTGCCAATGCCCCATCCATCAGCTTTTCCACATCAGCCATCACGGTGCTGTCCCCGCACATCAGCCGATGCCGGCCAAGGATCCAGATATCTCCCCGTTTTGATACCGGTTCAACGATCTCTTCCAGGGCTTTTTCCGTATCAAAGTCATCCTCGGCAGCTTCACTTTTGTCAAACTGCTTCATCAGGGATTCGATCTCTGATACATCAAATCCAGTAATGGCAAGGTCAATCGCCTGTGTTTCCAAGTCTTTCAGCAGACCGGCCAACAGTTCTTCATCCCACTGGCCATTGATCTTGTTCAGGGCAACATTCAGGGCTTTCTCCTTTTCCTGTGGCATATCGACGATGACGCATTCGATCTCTGTCTCGCCCATTTCGGCCAATACCTTTAACCGCTGGTGCCCGCCAACGATCGTCTGTGTCTGCCGGTTCCAGACGATGGGCTCCACATACCCGAACTCCTGGAAGGAGCGTCTCAGCTTCTCATACTCGGGATCCCCGGATTTCAGGTTCTTGCGTGGGTTGTATACCGCCGGTTTCAGATCTGTGATGGGTAATTTCATGATTTCCATGAATGATGTTCCTCCCTTTTTTCACTGTACTGCCTGGTTGGTTATGTCTTTGTTTCATACCCGTTGTGATATGATTAAAGAAGGACAAACCATTTCCTCCCATAGATATGGTTTCCTGCGAGCCTCACAAGCAAACGATGGCCAGTTGCCTTGTGGGGCTCGCAAGGTTATTCCATGTAAACAAAAGGCAGGCTGTCCCCTTACCACATTTCAGACCCTTTACCCATTGATCCTGCTGGCAATGAACTCAATCGCGCGGTCCAGTGCCATGGCCAGCTCCGCCCGGGTTAACAGGTCATCAGGATGGAAGTTCCCGTCCCCTTTCCCGAGCATGATGCCGTAACCGCCCAGTCGCTCAATAGCTTTCGCTGCCCAGTGCCCGTCTGGGACGTCGTTGAATTTCGGCATAATGACATCCTCCTCCTGCGTATTTTCACTGTTTGTATAGTTCTCCATAGTCATATCCGTTTCCTCATAAATTGTCCGGTCTGTATACGTCAAGCTCACTTCCTGTCCGTTGATCACCCCGGATCCTGTGACAATGGTCATCGCCCGTTTCTGGACATTTACCGCCCACTCGCTGCTGGCGCTGGTGATCATGGCGTATACGATTGCCTTGAGCTTGTCTCTGTAAACTGTCTCTGCCAGCGGATACCGGGGCAGACCGCCCAACGCACAGGCTGCCTCAAAGCACAGGTCGAAAGCCCGGTCCGTGATGAGAGTGTCTCCCTGACTGTTGGACTCGAAGTACCACAGGTCTGCCTCCGCCTGATCGAAGTAGGTCTGGATGTATGGCCTTTCTGCCGCCTGCCATTCGGCCGAGTTGGCGATGATCTCCCACCGCGACTTCCAGGGCTCCACAATATAGTTGTCCCGTCTTTTCTCCCCCGGGTATGCGTTCAGGCCGTCCAGCCATGCCAGAGCATCTATGGATATCCGCTGTTTTGCCATATCATAATCTGCACCCAACAC
>DOHE01000055.1 GCA_003535395.1 Clostridiales bacterium
ATTATGGTCAACTGCAATCCGGAAACAGTATCCACAGACTATGACACGTCCGACAAGCTTTACTTTGAACCGCTCACGGTGGAGGATGTGCTGAGCATCTACCAAAAAGAAAAACCTCTGGGGATCATCGTTCAATTTGGAGGTCAGACGCCGCTGAATCTGGCGGCTGAACTTGAACAGCTGGGTTGCAGGGTCCTTGGGACCACACCGGACATCATCGACCTTGCCGAAGACCGGGACCGGTTCCGCAAAATGATGGAAAAAATGGAGATCCCCATGCCGGAGTCGGGGATGGCTGTCAATCTGGAGCAGGCACTGGCCATCGCAGACAGGATCGGGTATCCTTTGATGGTCCGCCCTTCCTACGTGCTGGGGGGCAGGGGGATGGAAGTTGTTTATGACGAGGAAATGCTGCGCACATATGTCCTGGCTGCGGTGGATGTGACTCCGGAACGCCCCATCCTCATCGACAGGTTTCTTTGCAATGCCATTGAAGCGGAAGCAGATGCCGTCGCGGACGGACAGAAGGCCTATGTACCCGCCGTGATGCAGCATATCGAGCTGGCAGGCATTCATTCGGGGGACTCTGCCTGTGTCATCCCTACGGTCAGCATCCCGGAAAAGCACCTGGAAACTATTTATTCCTATACAGAACGCATCGCCCGGGAGCTGGGGGTCTGTGGCCTGATGAATATGCAATATGCCATTGCGGAGGACAGAGTGTATGTTTTGGAGGCAAATCCCCGCGCTTCCCGGACAGTTCCCCTGGTATCCAAGGTATGCAACATCCCTATGGCCAAAATTGCAACGGAGCTGATGCTGTCCGGGATTACCGGTAAAAGGGTTGACATGAGACGTTTTCAAAGGCGGCCGGTACCCCATTACGGCGTCAAGGAATCTGTTTTTCCCTTCAACATGTTCCCGGAAGTAGATCCGGTACTGGGACCGGAGATGCGCTCTACGGGTGAAGTTCTTGGGCTTTCATCCTCCTTCGGGATTGCATTCTTCAAGGCGCAGGAAGCCACACAGTTAAGGCTTCCTTCATCAGGAACCGTTCTGATCAGCGTGAACGAATCGGACCGGCCAGCCGTGTTGGAAACAGCCCGGGAGTTTCATGAAATCGGATTTAAAATCAAGGCGACAGAGGGGACCCACAAATTCCTTTTGGAAAATGACATTCCTTCAGAATTCATCAAAAAAATGCATGAGGGGCGTCCCAACATCGCGGACGGGATCATGAATTCAGAAATCCAGATCGTTGTCAACACACCGGTAGGAAAACGCAGCAAAAACGATGATTCCTACATCCGAAAAGCTGCCATCAAGTACAAGGTACCCTATATGACCACCCTGGCGGCAGCGCTGGCCAGTGCCAAAGGGATCCGGGCTTATATTCAGGAAACTGCTGAGGCCAGGCGGAGTGTAAAGTCTCTTCAAAGCTATCACCGGGATTTATTGAAGAACTGATGCCTGCGAAACAGAGTGGGGGATATGTCTAAATATAATTCTGCCGTAAGCAAATTCGGGATAGGCCTGTTGATCATTTTGCTCACCGCATCCTGTCAGATCCGGGGGAGAAGTAGTTTGCAGACTGTTGCAGACAGACATACAGCAACGCCTGCGGCAGCTGCATCTGAACCAGCGGATACCGCCCCTGGCATGGATACGGGGACGGAATTTGAAACTCCGGAATCAGAATTGGAAACTGCAGAACCCGTACCGACCCCGGTTTATGTTCCTGCTGCAACAAAACCCCCTGCGGGAGTCACAGAGGTCGTGCGCCAGGGAAGCAGTTTGGACAGTCAGGCTTTAAAAGTGCCCGAACAGATGCCGGCACAGCAACCGGATCCTGTCACATCCCCCCATGGGGCGATTGCTTCTTCTGCCTATTACGGATACAGGCAGCTGAATATTCAGGAAAAAGCCCTGTATGACCGGCTCGTGGGTGCTGTCGAAGGATGCCTGAATTTCATCCCTCTCGGGGAGATGAATGTCAGCATGGAGATGCTGAGCAAGGTGTTTTTGCATTATCTGAGCGATTACCCGCAGCATTTCTGGCTTACAAAAAAATATCAGTACTATTACTTAAAAAGCCGTCCTGAAAACCCGGTGATGCTGATCCTTTCCTATACCGATGGAGATGTTTCGGATGTGGTGGGGACGGATTTTATTATCACAGCTTCGGCGGATCGGGAGCGGATCTATATGCAGCGTCAGGCGTTCAACCGCCGTGTGGAGCAGATCATTAGGGCCATACCCGTGCAGGCGGATGAATTTGAAAAGGAATTGAGTGTGCATGACCTGTTGCTGGAAACGATCACATATGATGAGTCGGCAGCGCTGCAGGTGCGGGAGGGGACGGTTACAGCCTGGCACGCGTTCTCTGCCTATGGGGGAATCAATCTGGGAAAGGCAGTCTGTGAAGGTTATTCCGAAGCCTTTCAGTTTTTGCTTTACCAACTGGGCATGGAGTGTCTGGTGGTGGGTGGAGAAAGCGCCGGTCAGCCCCACCAGTGGAATATCGCCCGGGTGGGAGGGGAATACTACCACATCGATGTGACATGGGATGACGGGATTTCCGTTCCTGAACCTGATTTTATGCTTCGGTATTATTTGAATATGACAGACGAAATGATCTCCCGGGATCACCGTACGGAGATCACAGAAGATGGATACCGGCTGCCGGCGTGTACGGATGAAGAGGGGTATTATTATACGGCCCATGCGCTCAGGATCTCAAAGGATGGACAGCTTGCAGCCAATGCCGCACAGGTCATGGAAAATGCGCTGATACAAAAGCAATCCCACCTGCTTTTCCTGTTTCCTCAGGAAGCGGGACCGCTTCAGATCCAGGGCTGGCTTCAGTCCAATGTATGGAGACGGGATAGCCCGGTCGCTGCCCTGCTTGCGGCCGCTGCAGCGAAAATGGGCCTTTCTTCAGAATTTCAGAGGAAATATCAGGCCATACCGGATCTTCGGATCTATCTGATCCCTTTCAGTATTTCCCCTTTGGCCGGCAAGGAAACATTGGATCCGGAGGTTTATGATGAAAAGTATTAAACGATTTTTCAGCGGACGATACGGCCTGGACTATCTGACATTTTTCCTGCTGATCCTGGCTTTGGGGATCCCGAACATACGAAATCCGTGGATCCTTAGCGCACTGCTGATCCTGTATTGTCTTACCCGAATATTATCAAGGAATATTCCTGCCCGGCAGCGGGAACTC
>DOHE01000234.1 GCA_003535395.1 Clostridiales bacterium
CGGTTGCTTGCTTCGAGCAGGGAGACGGTTTTTTCCGGACCGAATTCCCAGATCCACTTATGGACCAGCCAGTCCGGAAAGGAATGATAAAGTCCAAGTTTCTCCACCATATCCGGATCATCCGGGGAAGGCGATTCAAAAATCATCCTGCGCTTGTCCCGTTCGACAGCGCGAAGCACTGCATTGATGAATCCTGCAGAACGAAACATGCGGTGTTTTCTGGCAACATTCACGCTTTCATTGCAGGCAGCAGACGGAGGGACCCGGTCCATGAACAGCAGCTGGAATGCACCGGTACGCAAAATCTGGAGGGTAGCCGATTCCATCCGATCTACCGGGATTTTGGAATGCAAGCCGATCACATGATCCAATGTTCTTCTCCAGCGCAAAACACCGTATACCAGTATGGATACCAGACGCCGGTCCACAGGCCGCATTTCCGGCTGTTCTGCCAGGCTTTCCCGCAAAGCCGCATGGGAAAATATTTTTTCCCTCTGCACGCACTCCAGGATCTGGAAGGCCAGATCCCTGGCCTTCGTTCCAGTACCCGGTCCGATGCTGCCCCGACCCTTCATCGCTTCACTTAGCCTCGTTTCCTAAAAACAGGTCCTCTTTTGCTGGATGCCCCCGCAAATAATCCCCTGTTTTCATTTTTTTTGAAGAAGCAAACTGGATCTCTTCTGCCAAAAGCCACCCGGTGCCGCACCGTATCAGCAGTCCCCGGTCGTCTGCGCGGGCAACCTGCCCCGGACGCATCTTTTCCCAAACACCTGGTCCCGGCTGCTCATCCCCGGGTTTCAATTCCCGCGTTTTCCAGATCTTCATCAATCCGCGGGAGGTCATACACCAGGCTGACTGACATCCGCAAAAACCCCGAACCAGGTCATGGATCCGTGACGCAGGCTGATCCCAGTTGATTCTGGCATCTTCTTTCCTTACAGGAAATGTAAGAGTGGCCCCCTCTGCCGGCTGAGGTTTTGCAATCCGTTTGATTTCTTCCCGGCTGTTCATGCCCGAAATCCGATTCATTGTTTGCTTAAGCAGCTCAGCGCTCTTTTGTGCCAAAATATCGTGCAGCCGGTCAAAGTCTATGTCCCGGTCCAGACGCATCTCATCCGTCATCAGTACATCTCCCGTATCCATGCCTTCATCCATCAGCATCGTGGTGACCCCGGTCACTTCATCCCCGCAGGCAAGGCAGCTCACAATGGGATTTGCCCCCCGGTGCCGAGGCAACAGCGATGCATGGACATTGATGCATCCCAGTCTCGGTATGTCCAGGATGCAGGGCGGAAGGATCCGTCCGAAGGCCACTGTGATAATAAAATCGGGTGCCAGGTTTTTGACGATCTCTGTAAACTCTGAAGTCCTGATTTTGTCCGGCTGGCATACAGAAAGACCTTTCGAGACAGCATATTGCTTCACCGGGGGAGGGCAAAGCGAATAACCCCTGCCTTTGGGACTGTCGGGTCTGGTAATGACCAGGTCCCGCGCCCTTCCTTCCGAAATCAGCATCTTAAGACACGGTACTGCAAATTCAGGGGTCCCCATAAAAATGATTCCTGATTTTCCTGCTGCGCTCATTCCTCACACCTTTCATAATTCGTCGCCTTGTCTTTATACAAAATCCCATTCAAATGATCCAGTTCATGGCAGAATACCCGGGCTTTCAAACCCTCTGCTTCGTATCTGTGCCGGTCGCCTTGAAGGTCGGATGCTTCCATTACAACTCTTGCCGGGCGCAGTACCGTGCCTTCCATCCCGGGGATGCTCAGGCATCCTTCCCGGCCTTCCTGTTCTCCCTGCTGCTTCACGATCACCGGGTTGATCATCACCAGTACCTGGCCGTCCAGTTCAGCCACAAACATCCTTTTCAGGATCCCGACCTGAGGAGCCGCCAGTCCAAGACCGTTGGCATGCCTCATGGTTTCGATCATATCTTCTGCCAGGATCCGGATTTTATCATCGATCCGGTCTACCGGCTTGGATATTTTTCTCAATATTTCATCCCCGTCTGTGCGGATCGTTCTTCGTCCCATCCAAATCCTCCCCACCCGGGCCGCAGATGCCCGTTGTCTGACCATGATGTAAAAAAACACCGGCCTTTATATTATATACAACCCGGCATAACAAAACAATGACCTGCGACCCGGACCCACCCGGACCCACCCGGACCACACGAACTCCCTGAACCGATAGTTCAGTACATATTCAGGGGATGGATATCGATGCTCACCTGGATGTCCTTGTTTCGGGTGACCTTCCGTTTTCCGTCTTCCAGCTTGGTCAGTGTCGGCAGCAGCCGGTCGAGGTCATGAAATTTAAGGATGATCCTCCATCGGTAACTTAACTTGATTTTTGCAATGGGTGCCCGGGCAGGACCAAGCACATTGGAACATGATCCCGATATATTCCCGGTTGCCGTCTGACATTCGGATTTCAGCCAGGCTGCTACCCGGACAGCGGCGTCATAAACATCCCTGTCATTCGTTCCGCCGATGTTCAGGCATGCGATCCGGCAATACGGAGGGTAATCCAGGACTTGCCGCATCCGGATCTCCTGGTTGTAAAAGCTTTCATAATCCTGGCGGCTGGCCATCCCGATGCAGTAATTGTCTACATCATAGGCCTGGAGTACTACTCTTCCCCGCACAAGCCCCCGCCCTGCCCTGCCTGCAACCTGAGTGATCAGCTGGAAAGTCCGCTCAGAAGCCAGGTATTCCCCTGTATTCAGCATGCTGTCAGCAGCGAGCACTCCCACCAGGCTCACCCCGGAAAGATCATGTCCCTTGGCGATCATCTGGGTTCCAATAAGGATATCGATGGATTCCTCCCTGAAGCGGCGCAGGATCTCCTCATGAGAATCCCTGCCCGCGGTGGTATCTGCATCCATGCGCAGCGATGTAAAACCCGGCAGCAGATCATTGACTTCCTGTTCGATCCGCTGCGTGCCGGTCCCAAAATTATGCAAATCCAATCCTCTGCATCGCGGGCAAACATCCGGTCTTCGAACCGTATAACCGCAATAATGGCAGATGACACGATCCCCTTTCAGGTGATAGGTCATGGAAACACTGCAGGAGGGGCATCTCATTGTATATCCGCAATCCCGGCACAGAAGGAAGGAGGAATATCCCCTCCGGTTCAAAAAAAGAAGAGTCTGTCCTTTGGCCTGTTTGACTGCCTGAATTTCTTTGATCAGACACCGGCTGAACAGGGTTTTGTTGCCGTCTTTGATTTCTTCCCGCATATCTATGGTGATCACTTCAGGAAGATCAAGAGAATTTGCCCTTTGCTGCATTTTTAAAAGTAGCAGGTTTCCCTTAAGGGCATTCCAGTATGTTTCCACGGAAGGAGTCGCAGATCCAAGCACCAGCAGGGCTCCCCTGCGTCTGCATCTCTCCCGGGCAATCTCTGTCGCATGGTATCTTGGAATTGACTCCGATTTATAGGATGTTTCGTGCTCCTCATCGATGACCACCAGGCCCAGATCAGGCAATGGAGCAAACACAGCGGATCGGGCTCCTACCACGATCTTAACCTTTCCATCTCTGGCCAGTTTCCACTGATCATTTCTTTCCCCGGCGGAAAGTCTGCTGTGCATCACCGCTACCATAGGACCAAACCTGGCTTTGAATCTTTCTGTCATTTGTGGAGTTAATGCGATCTCCGGCACCAGGACGATGGAAGAAAAACCCTTCTCCAAAGCTTTTGCGATCAGCTGCAGATAAACTTCGGTTTTACCGCTGCCTGTAATGCCATGGATGAGATACTCCCGGGCCTGTCCGCTTCCAACGCACGGAAGGATTGCCTCCAGGACCAATTTCTGATCCCGGGTGGGTGCCTGGGGAAAGGTAGGCGCAATGGTTCTGTGGTCAAAGGGATCCCGGATCACTTCCCTTGGAAACAGGTTGATATACCCTTTTTTCTCCAGTGTTTTGAGCACGGATGCAGAAACACCCGCCATCCGGGTAAGTTCATGGACTTTTTCAAACGGCACATCCAGCAGAAGCTGGAGCAGGCGGATCTGCTGGATCATACGGATCCGGTTCCCACTGATTTCAGAAAGCACAACTTCCCGGGGAAGGGCCAGCGAGGCACAGCGCACTGTTTTGGCTCGGGTTTTCTCTGAAAGGGTGCCGGGCACCATGCAGCGGATCACATCCCCGTAGCTGCAGATGTAACGATTTTTCATCCATTCCAGCAATGCCAGCATGTCAGGCACTAGCAGCGGTTCTTTTTCCTGCAGTGGATCCAGGGTTTTAAGACCGTTTAAGCCGGATGGATCTTGCGGGCATATGTCACGGACCCCAAGAACATAAGCGGTTCGGCGGTTTCGTGGCCCGAAAGGCACCTTCACCCGGTGCCCGGACTTTAGGATCTCCTCCGACTCCCGGGGCACGAGATAGGTGTATTTTTTATCATAAGTACGTGCCGCATCTGACAGCACGACATCAGCGATCTTGACGGACAATTAAGACACCGGGCCTTTCAAACATATCTGGAAAGGCTTTCGGGGAGAACTTCACTGTCTGTGTTGATGCTGAAATAGAAATCAATTCCGAATTTGGAAGAAACAGAATCCAGTATTTGAAAAAAGGAAGAGAGGGATTCCAGGGGTTCCTTGACAAAATATGTGAGACCGTCAACAAATATACTGTCGATATCATAATTTTCAGCGATGAGGCCAGAGGTAAAACCAAGAAAGGATTCAATACTTTTAACAGGGAATTCGGAAATGTTCACAAAACGGATCTCGTGCTTGAGTTTGTACATCAGGTCGTTGTCATCATCAATAAATACTACATCTCCCTTGCTGGCCCCGATCAGTCCATTCGCCGTCTCCACCATAATCTTTGACTTCCCGGTGCCTTTTTTGCCATAAAAGATCTTTACCATGGTACATCAGCTCCCCTCTCCCCAAGATGAATGTCACTTATATTATAGCCATTCCATTCCAGGGATTCAACCTGTATTTGCTCAAGCTGTGCTCAAGCTGTGCTCAAGCTGCTAAGGAAGACTGGAGAGTAGGCGCCAGGAGCGTTACGGCAATTCCAGGCGCGCGATGGAAACTTCATATGCGGTGCGGACAACTGTTTCATTATCCGGGGTCTTCTTTTGATACTGACGGCTTTGGATTCTGCCCCAAACACGCATGTTGGTTCCGGTCTTCAGTTTTTCACAATACCTGGCGTTCCTGCCCCAGGCAATGCAGGGAATATAATCGGACTTGTTGTAAGACCGGTTCACAGCCAGCAGGATATCGGCGATCTCGCGGCCGAAGGGAGTCATCCGGTAAACAGGGGGTTTGCAGATATAACCATCCAGGAAAACGGAATTAATGCCCTGCAACGGCTCCCCCTCCGGCAAAAAATGGGCATCTCTTGCAAACACCGTCAGCATCAGTTTATGAGAGTCGATGGAGGAAATATTGTTGTAGGAACGGAACTGACCGGTGATCGATATGACTTTTCCCGGCTGCAAACATCCAGGGTCTGGCAGAAGGCGTTCTGAATACATCACGGGGATCCGGTCGCTCTGCTCACTTAAGCGGGGAATGGAAAGCATCAGGATATAAAATTTTTCACTGTATACTTCATGGCTGAATACACTGGAACTCTCGATAATGCCGGCCAGGGAAACCTGGTTTGTCTCCCTCGTCTGCTTCTCCTGCTCTTCATTGCTCTGATGACTATTATTTGTATCTTCCGGGATCATGTATGTACCGCACTCCTCTCAGGCGATCCGGTTGGTTGGAGTTTATCCAGTGTAAAATGTATGACGATGATCTGAAAAATAGAATACAACAACCCGGAAGCAATTACAATACTTCTATAATACTTCTACAATACTTCATTGAGAATTCCCAGAGCGGCGGCGGCCAGAATATCATTTCCGGGAATGGAAGCATCCAGATGCTCCAGTTTATATTCCTGGGGTTCGGCTGTGTTCCCCGGCAGAGTCGGAACCGGTTCCTTTAAGCAAAGCAGATAATTCATCCCCAGGATATCTTCCCCTGTGCTTGAGGCTGATATGCTCGCTTTCCGGCCAAAGCCATATGTGAGAACCGGGATGCCCCCTGCCGCAGTCGGATTCGTCCACCCTTCCCGGTGTATCAGATCCTGTATCATGGAAGAAAGATTTTCCTCATCCAGCACCAGGATCCCCTTGGGCGAAAGGATATCGAGGATCCGGCGGTATATGGCAGGATGTTTTTCGAAGACTCCCGAGCGGCAGATCACCAAGTCCAGCTTCACCTCATCAAAAAGAGGGTGCTCACTATATTCCGGTGGAAGACTCATGACCAGGACCTCAGTACCGCATATGGACAGCGCCTTCAAATAGGCTGCCATTCTTTGCGCATCCATCTCATCCGGGGCCTTGAGTCTTAAAATCTTTACAGTTTTTCCTTTTTGATTGAAAATATCACGGATGACTTTTGCCAATCCCTTTTCGGAGCCGACTCCAAAGATTCCGGAAACAAACACCCGAAACTCTCCTCCTTCATCCCTCATTACCGCTGAACAAGACAAATTCTTTCCCCAGGTGTCTTGGCAGATATACACTCCCTAGTCTCTTCAGTTCTCCTGACACACCGGCAGACATGCGGAAACTGAAAACTGATTCCAGCCTGGCGCGGGAAGCATGATAAATGGCTTTGACCGCTCCGGAGGACAAGGGGATCCCTTCTTTGCAGATGCCGGCGCATTCTTTGCATGCCAACCCCCCTTTACCCGCCAGGAAAATATACGGTTCGGAACAAACCTCCCGGCCACAGGCTGCACATTCATTCAAAACAGGCTCGTACCCGGCTTCCGACATGCAGCGGATCTCAAAAACCCGGGCGATGAATTCCGGCTCCCGAAGTCCCCTGGACAGCAGGTACAGGGCATTGAGCAGAAGACGGAGAGTATTTTCGCAGGGCTGGTTTTCCCTGACGATTTCAAGAGCAAGTTCCGCGCAGTGGGAAGCACACATGAATCTCCCCATATCAAGGCTGATTCCGCTGAAGGATTCCAGCACATCTGCCGCATGGATCACTGGGAAATCCCGTCCCTGATTCAGGATGAACTCACTGTAACAAAGGAACTGACTGACTGCAGAAAAAGGATTCCCCGGTTTTCGGGCACGCCTGGCCAGAAGGGTCATCCTGCCTGCATCCTCGGACAGCACGGTTATGATCCTGTCAGATTCGCTGTAATCGATTCCCCGTACGACGATCGCCCTCGTTTTTATTTGGCCTTTCCAAGCCATGCTCTGACCTCTCACTGTTTTTCATGGCCATATAGATGAGAACACTGCCGGTTTCCCGAAATATCTGCCACAAGTATGATTTTGTCATCCCGATGCATCCCCTCTTTTTTTATTTTCCATACTTAATCTGTTCAGGGATCCGGGTTTTTAAACTTGAAATTGCTGTCAGCGTCATGAAACATCAATTCTTGCCGTATCCCAGTTCTTCCAGGATATGCGGGTTGTTTTTCCATCCTTCCCGCACTTTCACCCATAACTGAAGATTGACGGGAGTTCCCAGTATGTTTTCCATTTCTTTCCTGGCCATGGTCCCAATTTTTTTAAGCATCACACCGTTCTTCCCAATAATGATCCCTTTATGGGATTCGCGGTCACATACGATATCCGCCTGGATATCCACCAGCTGCCGGTCCGGCCGGACGTGATATGTTTGCACCATCACTCCGATGCCATGGGGAACTTCCTCTTCCAGCAGCAGCAGTGCCTTCTCGCGGATCAGTTCCGCGGCGATCGTCCGTTCCGCCTGGTCGGTCAGGGTATCATCCGGATAATACTTCGGCCCCTCAGGAAGTAACTTTAATATCTCCTTGATCAGTTCTTCCCGTCCTTCTCCCGTCAAGGCGCTGACTGGGACCGCAGTCTTGAATGAAAGAAGCGGATCGTATCCGGATATGGTCTTTAATATCTCATGTTTTGGGTGGGCATCGATCTTGTTGATCACCAGGATCACACTGGCAGGCCCCCGGCGGACCCGTTCCAGCCAGCGGGCCTCCTCTTCGCCACGGGGAATGTCCCCCGCCACAGTTACGAACAGGATCACATCTCCTCCCGGCAAGGCATCGGAAACGGTTTTCAACATGTATTTTCCAAGCCTGGTTTTCGGCGAGTGAAGGCCGGGGGTATCGACAAAGATCATCTGCCAGTCTTTTTCTGTGATCACAGCCCGGATGGCATTCCGGGTGGTCTGGGCTTTTTTTGATATGATCGCGATTTTTTCTCCGGCCAGATTGTTAAGGAGTGTGGATTTCCCGACGTTCGGTCTTCCCATCAGGGTCACGAATCCAGACTTGAAACTCAATATCCCTCACCCCCGAATCGGTTGGGCAGAAGTTCAGAAAACGCAAACTGCTTTTTCCGGTTTCCTGTCCTGTCACAGCAGATCACCTGCATATCCTGGGATGCAAACTCGGCCATCACCTGCAGACAAAGGCCGCAAGGGATGACAGGTTTCTCGCTGTCCCCGCAAACAATCACCCGGGAGATCTTCCGGTGGCCGCCGGATATCGCCTTGGATATGGCAGTCCGTTCTGCGCACAAGGTTGCCCCGTAGGAAGCATTTTCCATATTGCATCCCGTATAGGTGACCCCGTCGTCTGTAACAACAAGCGCTCCCACTTTGAACCCGGAATAAGGTGGATAAGCCCGGTCCATGGCATCC
>DOHE01000019.1 GCA_003535395.1 Clostridiales bacterium
TTCATTGACGAAATACACCGATTCAACAAGGCCCAGCAGGATGCGCTGCTGCCTTATGTCGAATCCGGTGAAATCGTACTTATCGGAGCCACTACGGAAAATCCTTATTTTGAAGTAAACAAGGCGCTTATATCCCGGTCGTCTGTTTTTATGCTAAAACCCCTGGAACCTTTGCATATCCGAAAAATCCTCAGGCAGGCACTGGAAGACCGGGAGCGGGGTCTTGGCCATTATGACATTCAAATGACTGAAGAAGCCATGGATCATCTGGTACAGATCAGCAGCGGGGATGCCCGGATCGCTCTGAATGCCCTGGAAATAGCAGCCACGACCACAGACCCTTTACCCAACGGCCGGATCATACTGGATCTGCCGACTATCGAGGAATGCGTCCAAAAAAAATCCATCGCTTTCGATAAATCCGGGGAAAGCCATTATGATAATATCAGTGCTTTCATCAAATCCATGCGGGGCAGCGACCCGGATGCCGCCATATTTTATCTGGCACGGGCACTGTATGCAGGCGAGGATCCGGAATTTCTTGCCCGAAGGATCGTGATCTGTGCTTCTGAGGATGTAGGTATGGCCAATCCTCAGGCATTGCCACTGACCATGGCCGCCTTTGATGCGGTTCGGTCCCTGGGCATGCCGGAAGCCCGTATCGTGCTGGCCCACGCAGCCATCATGGTGGCGGCCAGCCCGAAATCCAATTCCTGTTACCTGGCCGTGGACAGGGCTTTGCATGATGTATCTTCAAAGTGGACGGGAGAAGTTCCATTCCGCCTCCGGAATGCACCGGTGGAAGCAATGAAGGATTTGGGCTTCAGCCAGGGGTATCGGTACGCCCACGATGAGCCGGATCATTTTGCCCGGGGAATGCAGTATCTGCCGGATGAAATGGCAGGAACCGTGTATTATGAGCCTACCGGCCAGGGGTATGAAGCCCGGGTGCGGGAATGGCTGGAAAAAATCAGGAAAGGATCTATCTGATAAATTTTGCATGGAATCTCGCAACATTTGCACTATCCTATGCCTTTCAAAAGCGCTATAATAGGGGCAAATGTTTTTTGAAGGGAAGGTACCCAAAATGAGTTTGCAGATCGCCGCCCAATTGTATACAGTTCGTGATTTTATGAAAGTTCCCGCAGATATGAAAGAAAGCCTGATGAAAATCAAAAAAATCGGCTACCGCGCTGTCCAGGTATCCGGGGTAGGGCCTGTTGACCCGGCAGAGTTCAAAGCATATGCTGACGAAGCCGGTCTTGTTATATGCGCGACCCATGTGGGTTTTTCAGCACTGCAGAACGATTTGGAGTCCGTTATCCGGCAGCATAAGACCTGGCAGTGCAAATACGCAGGGATCGGCGGCATGCCAGCAGAATACAGGACTGAAAAAGGATACAGTGAATTTGCCCGGATCGCTTCTGAAATCGGGAAAAAACTTGCGGATAATGGCCTCCAGCTTATCTATCACAACCATAACTTTGAATTTGAGCGCTTCGGAAACCGTACCGGACTGGATATCCTCATCGAGGAAAGCGATCCGGCTGCATTTCACCTGGAACTGGATACTTTTTGGGTTCAATCCGGGGGAGGGAATCCAGTGGACTGGATCCTTAAGGCAGGGAACCGGATGAAAGTCGCCCATTTCAAGGACTACAACTACCACAGGGAACAAAAATTTATTTTTGCAGAAATTGGCAACGGGAATTTGAATTGGGATGCCATCATCGCAGCCTGTAAAAAAACCGGCGTGGAATGGGCTGCCGTGGAGCAGGACGTCTGTCCCGGGAATCCCTTCGACAGCCTGGAAACAAGTTTCAGGTTCCTTGCTTCCAAAGGTCTGAGCTGAAAATTCTGCCAAAAGGCCGAATCAAGCCCAAACAGGCCTCCGCATATTTGTTGACCTGCCCGAACCGAACCGTGTCCAAACCTGTCCGCATATTTGTTCTTGCATTGCAGGAGACTACATGCTATAATTCGCACGGACACAAAATCGTGCGTTTTATAAAACGCAACAAGGCAGGAACATTGCGGAATTGTGTAATGGTAGCACAGATGACTCTGGATCATCTTGTCTGGGTTCAAATCCTAGTTCCGCAGCCAAAGGCGCCCCGCATCCCGTGATGCGGGGTTTTCTGCAAATAATAGAAGCATTGATACGAATGAAGTTTTAAATGATACGAAAGGGAGATCCGTGCCATGGAAGACATACTGGATATAGGAAAAATCACATCTGCTCATGGCATCCAGGGAGAAGTGAATGTTTTTCCTCTGACCGATGATCTCAACCGGTTCTGTCAGCTTAAAAAAATCACTCTGGCCTCTTCTGCGTCCACTTTTTCCGGTGACGATGCCAGGACACGGAAAATGGAAGTCCGGCTGGAATCCGTCCGGGTCCATAACCGCATGGTGATCATCAAATTTGAAGAGGTCAGCAGCCGGGATATGGCAGAATCCCTGAAAGGCATGTATCTTCGCATATCGCGGAAGGATGCGGTAAAACTCCCTCCGGATTCCTATTTCATCCATGATCTCATCGGCTGCACGGTAAAACAGAAATCCGGAAATCCTCTGGGAACATTGAAGGATGTACTGAATCTGCCGGCAAATGACCTGTATGTGGTTTCCAGCAGAGAATTCGGGGAGATCCTGGTTCCAGCCCTGAAAAAATTTATCCTTTCGGTGGATATTATCCGGAAAGAGATCCTCGTAGAACTGCCGGACGGCCTTGTGGAAATAAATGCCAGAAAGGAGAAGGATGATGGATCCGTTTCGGTTTGATATACTGACCCTCTTTCCGGATATGTTTCCTGCCGTATTGGGAGAAAGCATCATTGGGAGAGCAGAGGAACAGGGGATATTAATGATCAATCCGGTCAATATACGTGACTTTTCCAAAGACAGACACAAAAAGACGGATGATTACCCCTACGGTGGGGGCAACGGTCTGGTCATGCTTGCACAGCCGATATATGATGCCTGGAAGCATGTGACAGACGGATGTGATTTGCGTCCAATGACTATTTATTTAAGCCCCCAGGGCCGTGTGCTGGATCAGCAGCTGGTGATCCGTCTGACTTCGGAAAGACACCTGGTTTTGTTGTGCGGACATTATGAGGGTGTGGATGAGAGGGTGTTGGAAGAAATTGTGGATATGGAGGTTTCCATCGGGGATTACGTGCTGACCGGGGGTGAGATCGCCGCCATGGTGCTGGTGGATGCAATTGCCCGCCAGATCCCGGGAGTACTTTCCAATATCGGTTCTGCAGCAGACGAATCCCATGCCAACGGGCTTTTGGAATACCCCCAGTATACCCGTCCCCGAAGCTTTTTGGGCAAAGAAGTACCAGAAGTGCTGTTGTCAGGACATCATGCCAACATTGATGCATGGCGGACAGCCCGGTCTTTACAACGGACCCGGGGAAAACGCCCGGACCTCTATGAGGCATATCTGCAGAACAGGGACAAGCACGATTAAGAACCATATTGACACAATACTGATACAACATGACATACCGAATAGAACAACGTAACAAAGCGAATGACAATTTTGATTTGCATTCCTGAAGTGTGTATGGTACAATTTCCAGCAGGTTTGACAGACGGGCGGTCCGCTGCGGTGCATTTTTTTGCATGAACGCCATGAAGAAGGGAGAACAGGAAGAATGAGAATGGACATGATCAGGGTGTTGGAAAGCGAACAGATGAAGAAAAATGCCCCTGTTTTTGAAATCGGGGACTTTGTTCGCGTTCATGTGAAGGTGAAGGAAGGAAACAGGGAGAGGATCCAGGTTTTTGAAGGAACCGTCATTTCGCGTCGCGGAGAAGGACTCAAGGAGTCCTTTACTGTCCGGAGAATTTCATACGGCGTCGGTGTGGAAAGAGTGTTCCCTATCCATTCCCCACGAGTGGACCATGTGGAAATCGTCCGCAAGGGCAGGATTCGCAGGGCAAAACTGTATTATCTTCGTGACAGAGTCGGCAAGGCGGCCCGGGTACGTGATAAATTCTCGACCAAAACGGCTTCTGCAGAATAATGATTGCACACTGGTTTTCTTAAAGCAGCGCAGCAGATCTGCAGAAATGGAGAAACGGTGACCGCAAAAAAAGTATTTTCTGAAATGACTTCCTGGATTAAGGCTCTTTTTTTTGCCATCATGCTGGCATTGTTGATCCGCGCCTTCGTTATCGAACCGGTGCGCGTGGATGGCCCATCCATGAACGATACACTTGCGACCGGGCAGCGGCTGGTGGTTTTTAAAACCAGCTATCTGCTGGGACAACCGGCCCGGGGGGATATCGTTGTTCTGGAAATGAATACCGACGAAAAAGCCAGCTGGATTCCGTTTATTGGCCGAAAACAGTCTGAATTGGATTATATCAAACGTATTATCGGAGTTCCCGGGGATGTGATCGATCTGCAGAACGGACAGGTGATCCGAAACGGGGAGCGTTTACAGGAAACGTATGCAAAGGGGCTCACCTATCCGTCCAAAATTTCCTTCCCCCTAACAGTGCCCGACGGGCGGTATTTTGTTCTGGGAGATAACCGCACCAACAGCAGTGACAGCCGTTATTTTGATTGCATCGAACAACACCGGGTGCGTGGGAAAGCTGTATTCCGATTCTATCCCTTTGATGTGATCGGGATCATAAAATGAATATTCACTGGTTCCCCGGACATATGGCAAAAGCGATGCGGGAAATAGGAGATTCCATCACCCTGGTGGATGCAGTGGTGGAACTTTTGGATGCACGGATCCCTGAAAGCAGCCGAAACCCCAAGCTTTATGCACTGGCGGGCAAAAAGCCTGTGCTGGTCATATTGAACAAAGCCGATCTGGCCGATCCGGGAATGACCCGGCGCTGGGAAGCCGTGATCCGCAATAGCGGAACAGCCTGTGTCTCTGTGAACTCTGAAAAAGGAACAGGCATCGGCAGAGTCAAAGAACTCATTTTTCAATCTGCCAAGGAAAAGTTGGACCGGGAAGAAGCAAAAGGCCGGAATCGGCGCGCAGTCCGGGTGATGGTAGTGGGTATCCCAAATGTTGGCAAGTCCTCCCTGATCAACCGCTTATGCGGAAAAGCAGGCGCTCCTGTCGCGGACCGGCCGGGGGTGACCCGGGGAAGGAAATGGATTCGAATCGACAAAAACATTGAATTGCTGGATACCCCGGGAGTTCTTCCGCCGCGGCTGGACGACCGGCAGACAGGAATCAAGCTGGCCTGGACAGGCGCCATCAGGGATTCCCTGCTGGACCCGGTGCAACTGGCAGGGGAACTGTTGCTTTTTATGTCTGCACATTATCCAGATCCGCTTTGCAGCCGTTATGGATTACCGCCGGATTTGGTCAGGGAACTGTCTGCGGAACAGCTTTTGAATGCATGCGGAAAGGCAAGAGGCTGCCTGCGCAGCGGGGGTATCATTGACGAGGAAAGGATCTCTGCCATCCTTCTGGATGAATTCCGCGCAGGTCGTCTGGGACACGTAACTCTGGATTTTCCGCCTTAAAGTACTGCCGGAAGAAAGAAGGGGAGAAATTGGGGACAAAGACAGCGAAACAGCGGATCCTCCCAGGGAAGGAAATTGAAGAAACCTGGTTTGAACAGGGTCTGATGTACGTTGCGGGTATGGATGAAGCCGGAAGAGGACCTCTGGCGGGGCCTGTTGCGGCAGCCTGTGTCATGTTTTCCCGGGATACCCGGATCGATGGGGTCGATGATTCCAAAAAGCTCACCCGGACCGCGCGGGAAAGACTGTTTGAAATTATTATCCGGGAAGCGGTCGGTTATTCGATTGTCTTCATCGATGAACAACGCATTGATGCCATCAATATTCTGAATGCAACTCGGGAAGCCATGGTGCAGGCCCTGGTCAATATGAAGCCATATCCCCAGGTGGTACTTATCGATGCGGTGACATTGCCGAATTTGTCCATCCGTCAGCAGCCCATCATCAAAGGGGATGAAAAGTGCTTTTCAATCGCTGCGGCATCCATTCTGGCCAAAGTCACCCGGGACAGGTTCATGGAGAAAATGGACAGTATCTATCCCGAGTATGGCTTCAAATCCCACAAGGGATACGGCTCCGGAGCCCATATGGCAGCCATCGCCAGGTATGGCCCCTGTCCACTGCATCGGCGGACTTTTATTAAATCGTTTCTGTGATGGACAATTGGGAAAAGGGCCGGACAGGAGAGCGCATCGCCGCCGCATATCTGCAAGACAAGGGGTATGAGATCCTGGAATACAATTTCAGAGCCGGGCGCCAGGCGGAAATCGACATGATTGCCCGTCAGGGTGAATATCTATGCTTTATTGAGGTCAAATGCCGGTTTGGAACTACATCCGGCAAAGGACGGGAGGCGATATCTCCTTTGAAAAGAAATAAGATCCGGCTGGCAGCCAGGGAATACCTTTACAGTAGAGGGTACACACCGGGCTGTTTGCGGTTTGATGTCATCGAAGTGCAGGTCCATAAGTCCCAAGCTTTCGCGGAGGTGCGCCACTTTGAGAATGCTTTCTGATCTCCTGTTGTTTGATGCGCATTGCGATACCGTCACCCGCTTAAGTTTGAACGGGCTGAAATCCGGCAATTTCAATCAAGAACCTCACAACAGCATCGGCATACTCTTTCAGCTGGCTGCAAGCGGCCGAAGAAGGATCATGCAGGCATTTGCATTATGCATGCATCCTTTCTGGATTCCAGGAAAACTGCCTTCTCAAGTCAGCCCGGAGGATCTTGTTTCCGTATATTTCACTTTTCTTGAGCAGGCGGGAGATCATGCCCGCCACTGCACATCCCGTTCTGAGGCAAAGCAAGCCTGGACAGATGGGAAAATCGCATGTTTTCTGACAATTGAAGGGTTGGGAGAAGCAGCAGGCACTTCCATAGAAAGGATCATACGGTTGTATGAACTCGGAGTTCGGTGGGCCGGACCGGTTTGGAATCATAACAATTCCATTGCTGCCGGAGTCGATCCGGACCAGGAGGACGGGGGACTTACCGCTTTTGGCAAAACTGCTGTCGACGAGATGGAAAGGCTCGGGATGGGGATCGATGTTTCCCATATGTCAGACAAAAGCTTTTGGGATTGCCTGGAACGCATCAGAAAACGCGGACTGCTGCTGGCTTCGCATTCCAACGCAAGAGCGTTGTGCGGACACCGCCGGAATCTTACCGATGCGCAGATCCGGGCAGTTTCCGCAGCCGGAGGCGTGATCGGGATTACCTTCCATCGACCATTTCTGAATAATCACTCCGCAAATGCCTCCATCAGTGACATCCTGGCCCATATCGATCATATTGCTGCGGTCGGAGGCATCCAGTGCGTGGGAATTGGCAGCGATTTTGACGGTACGGACGAATTGGCTTGCGGTATCCGTGACGCGTCTGACCTGCCTCTTCTGGTCGAACAGCTTTTACAACACAACTATTCCGAGGAGGATATCCGTTTGATTCTGGGGGGAAACTGGCTGCGGATCTTTTCTGAATGCAGGATGTGATTTAAAAACACAAAAGGTACTTTCCGGGCAATCCTTTCGGAATTTTTCGTTGATTTTTTTTACATCCTCGGATAGAATATGGCAAAGAAATGGAATAACTGGAGGCTGGCTGAATATATGAAGGATCTGAGTACAGTAAGGGCAGAATATGAAAAGATACGATCTTCCGGGGCCAGACTGGACATGTCCCGGGGCAAACCCAACAAGGAACAGCTGGATCTTTCCAACGGCCTATTGACTTGCCTTCGGGAAGATGAATTTAAAGCATCTGACGGAACGGACTGCCGGAATTACGGAGGTCTGGACGGCCTTCCGGAAGCAAAGCAGCTGTTGCACCGCATGCTGGACGTGGGTCCTGATGAGATCATCATAGGCGGAAATTCCAGCTTGAACCTGATGTTTGACATGGTAGGTCATGCCATGCTGCGGGGTGTATACGGAGTAGAGAAGCCATGGGCAGCCCAAAAACCCGTTTTCCTGTGCCCGGCTCCCGGTTATGACCGCCACTTTGCCATCTGCGAGCATTTTGGCATCGAGATGCTGCCCATCCCCATGCTGAAAGACGGACCGGACATGGACCTTGTGGAAGATATCGCCGGATCCGATGTTAAAGTGAAAGGGATCTGGTGTACTCCCAAATACAGCAATCCCACCGGGGTGACCTACTCAGACGAGGTGGTGCGCAGGCTTGCGGCCATGAAACCAAAGGCTGATGATTTTCGCATTTTCTGGGATAATGCGTATGCCATCCATTCTCTTGGAACACCGGAGGATCTTATGGACATCCTGTCCGCCTGCCGGGATGCAGGCAATGAAGACCGGGTCTTCATCTTCGGATCCACTTCCAAGGTCACCTTTGCCGGAGCCGGTGTTGCCATGATGGGGGCAAGCACCGCAAATCTGAATTTCATCCGGAAGCGCCTGTCCAAACAGACCATCGGCCCGGACAAAGTCAATCAGCTGCGGCATGTTAAATTCTTCGGGAACTATGAAAATATCCTGAAGCATATGGAGAAACATGCGGCCATCATCAAGCCCAAATTTGACCTGGTCACAGGGATGCTGGAACAGGAACTCGGCAGCTGCGGCCTGGCCAGCTGGAGCCAACCTGCCGGCGGGTATTTCATCAGTCTGAATACACTTCCCGGGAAAGCCAAAAAGGTATATGACCTGGCAGCAGCTGCCGGCCTTGTGTTGACCCGTGTTGGAGATACCTTTCCTTACGGGAAAGATCCGGAAGACCAGAATATCCGCATCGCTCCCACTTTCCCATCTCTGGAAGAAATGGAAAAAGCCATGGAACTGCTGCTGCTCTGCATCCGCCTGGCGTGAAGTGAAGGCTTTTACCGGAGGGAAACAAAATGCCGCAAACCAAAGACAGATATGAAAGCCCATTCAATTCCCGTTATGCCAGCGATGAAATGCAGTACCTGATGTCGCCGGATATGAAATTCAAAACCTGGCGCAAGCTCTGGATCGCGCTTGCTGAGGCCGAAAAAGAACTGGGGCTTCAGATCACCCAGGAGCAGATCGACCAGCTGAAGCTGTTTCAGGACCGGATCAATTATGATATTGCGGAACAAAAAGAAAGGGAAATTCGGCATGATGTCATGGCGCATATCCATGCATACGGGGAACAGTGCCCTGACGCCAGGGGCATTATCCACGCCGGTGCCACTTCCTGTTATGTGACGGACAATACAGATGTTATTATTATCAAGGAAGCCCTTTTGCTGATCCGGAAAAAACTGCTGGGGGTCATGGAAAAACTGTCCGCCTTCGCAGATCGGTACCGTTCGCTTCCCACCCTGGGTTTTACACACCTTCAGCCAGCCCAGCTGGTCACAGTCGGAAAACGCACGACTCTTTGGATCCAGGACCTGCTCATGGATCTGGAAGACTTAGATCACGTTCTGGCCGGCCTGAAACTGCTGGGAAACAAGGATGCCACCGGTACACAGGAGAGTTTTTTGAACCTTTTCGACGGGGATAATAAAAAAGCAAAAGCCGTTGACAGGCTCATTGCTCAGAAAATGGGTTTTACTGAAACATTTCCTGTTTCTGGACAAACCTATCCGCGGAAACTTGACAGCCGTGTGCTAAGCGTGCTGTCCGGAATCGCTCAAAGCGCCAGTAAATTTGGAAATGACCTTCGGATCCTTCAGAATATGGAGGAAATGGAGGAGCCTTTTGAAGAGTCCCAGGTAGGTTCTTCCGCCATGGCCTATAAGCGCAATCCCATGCGCAGCGAGCGGATCTGCGGATTGGCCCGGTATGTGATGGTGGATGCCTTGAACCCGGCTATTACCGCATCCACTCAATGGCTGGAGAGGACACTGGACGATTCCGCCAACAAGCGGATCAGCATCACCGAAGCATTTCTGGCTGTGGATGCCATTCTCGCTATATATATAAATATTGTTTCCGGCCTGAAGGTTTATCCAAAGGTGATCGAGAAGCATATCATGGCACGGCTTCCTTTCATGGCCACGGTGAAGATCCTCATGCAGGCAGTGAAAAAAGGGGGAGACCGGCAGGATCTGCATGAGAGGATCCGCCGACATTCCATGGATGCTGCCCGTAAAATGAAAGAAGAAGGCGGAGAGAATGACCTGATGGAAAGAATCGCAGCTGACCCGGCCTTTCCTATGGATTTGGATGAAATACAAAATATATTGACTCCCGCAAATTTCATCGGGAGATCTGCACTTCAGGTGGAAGAATTCCTTGAAGACCAGGTCCGGCCTGTGCTGGAGGCCAATAAAGACCGGATGATGCCGGGAAATGTTGACTTGAAGGTGTAACTGCCATAAAATCATCCTATAGTGATGCTGTCAGGATGTGCATCCTGCGTTGTCAGGGGGGATGATCGGATGATCAACAAGTACAGCAATATGCCCATGTATTCCCAGCTCAAAGGCCTCATTTTACAAAAAATAGAAAGTGGCGGGTATCCGGAGGGAAGCCGCATCCCTTCAGAGGAAGATCTTTGCGAAACCTATGGCATCAGCCGGCCTACGGTCCGCCAGGCCATCCATGAACTCACTGCCGGCGGCTGGCTGTATCGTGAAAAAGGAAAAGGAACTTATGTCAGCAAAAGGAATTCCTGTATCCGGATCCGTAAATACAACGGATTTTATGGTTCCTTATTAGCGGAATCCATACCTGCCTGCAAACGGCAGCAAATCAGCATCCACAGGGTCACGGCCGGGGAAGTGCCGATTCTGCAGGAAATATTTTTTGGTATCGATCCGGGAAGCGCCTTTGTGTGTTCAGAATTCCTGATCCTGGAAGAAGAAGAACCCATTGCCCGCATCGGGTCGTACATGCCCCTGGCCCTGTTCCCGGACATGCTGGAAGGTCTTCAGGCAAACAGGCCCATGCTGGACCTGCTGAAAGGGAAGTATCCATTTTTGCCTCATGCAGCAAAAAGCAGTCTGGAAATCACTTCAGCCGGAACAGAGGATTCTCCGCTGTTGCATGTACACCCCGGACAGAGTCTGCTGAAAGTCACCAGTGCCATCCATGCAAAAGGAGGACAAGTCGTGGAGGTCGTCGTCTCTTTGTTTCGGGGTGACAAATGCAGGATCATGCTTGAAAATACATTACACGGATGAAGACAGCAGTGTGACGGATGAAAGCGGCAGTGTGACGGATGAAGACAGGCAGCAAGGTCGATCAACAGGTACGAGGGAAAAATGGAAATATATGACAGTCATATTCACAGCTGTTTTTCTACGGACAGTATTATGGAGGCGGATGCTGCCTGCGCTGCAGCTGTTCAAAAAAAGCTGGCAGGTATACAGTTTGCAGAGCATGTAGACATTGATTATCCTGGTCATGAAGCGGAATTTGATGTAGATTTCATCAAGTACCTTGCGACTGTCTTCAGGCTGAAACAGCAATATGAAGGCCGGCTGAAAGTAGGCGCCGGAATTGAGACCGGATTTCAGCCTCATACACGGAAACAGACTGAGGCCATCGTTGCCCGGCACCGGGGTTCTCTGGATATAATCATACAGTCAGTACATATTTTCAGGCATCAGGACCCGTATACGGGGGAGATATATGAGGGAAAAACCATGCGGCAAGTCTACGGCACAGCCCTTGAGGAGATCCTTGCAAGTCTTCAGGCAGGCTGGCCATTTCAGGTAGTGGGGCATTTGGAGTATATCACCCGGTATTTTCCATACCCGGACCGTTCACTTCGTTACATGGAATTCCCCGATCTGTATGACGAAATTTTTAAAAAACTGATAGAGAAGGGGAGGGGACTGGAACTAAATACTGGCAGCCTTCGGGCAGATCCGGGTGCTGAAAGCAGATTCGCATTCGACCGGCAGCTTTATACCCGGTACCGGGAATGCGGGGGAGAAATCATCACCCTTGCTTCGGACGCCCACCGAACAGAGCATTTAGGATTTGCCCTGGCAGATGCAGCAGAATTCCTGAAACACTGTGGATTTTCTCATTATACTTGCTTTATGGAACAGACCCCTGGATTTGTCAAAATATGATTGCAGACGATCCCGGGCGTTTACTTTCTCAGGCAATCACTTTCCCGGACGATCACTTTCCCGCATCCGGTCGTAATTTGGCGAGAGGATTGCTTTCTACGGCATCTTTTAGCTGTTGCCGGTCCAAATGCGTATAAATCTCCGTGGTAGCAATGCTTTCATGGCCCAGCAATGCCTGAAGGGCACGGATATCGACATGTCCATATTTATACATCAGAGTAGCAGCCGTATGACGAAGTTTATGTGTGGAATACCGGTGAGGATCCAGGCCTGCGTTGCGAATGAACTTTTTGACGATATGCTGAACATTTTCCTTGCTGATGCGCTTTTTTCTTTCACTTAAGAACAGCGCATCCCTGTCCCGGGCGCTGACTGCCTGACGACTTCTATTATCAAGATACGTCTGCAAGGCTTCCATACATGCGGTATTTAACGGAATGGCCCGTTCCTTTCCACCTTTACCAATAACTGTCAATGTTTCGTTGCGTATATTGGCCATATTGATGCCTACCAATTCGGAAAGCCTGAGCCCGCAGTTTAAAAAAAGGGTCATGATGGCATAATCCCGTTCCCGGTGTTCGCCATCTATAGAAAAAAGCAACTGGCGGCTTTCTTCAACACTTAAATAGCGGGGAAGCTTTTTCAGGATCTTTGGGGATTCCAACTCGGCTGCCGGGTTCGATGAAAGCAACCTGGCCTTACTGGTCAGATAATTAAAAAAGGAACGGATGCTTGCGACTTTCCGGGCCCGCGCATGGGAAGCATTGTCCCGGTTGCTGCTGACAAATGACATGTATGCATACAGATCGCTCAATGTGACCCGCTGCAATATTTCGATGCCTGCATGCCGGATCTCGATTTTATCAAAGTCAACGTTTTTTGGAGCAAGACCAAAATGCACCATCAGGAAACGAAGGAACAGTCTAAGGTCATAAAAGTAGACCAGCATGGTATTGATGGATTTTCCCTGAATGGTTCCCAGGTAGTTCAAAAAATCCATGAGGTATGAGGGCATTTCATAATCCTGAATTTTTTTCATAGCTTCAATGTATCACAATCTGCCAGTAAAATCAAAAGCAACCTTGTAAAATGCAGCCAGCGGGAGTCAACGATCTGTCTTGTCAATTATCTGAGCTGCCGGCTTGACTTCCTCCCCACATTACACGAAATTTTTATTTCGTGTAATGATAGCGGAGATAATTGCGTATTGCCAGCAGATTCTCTGAAGGCGTACTGTATGAAACAACCCCTGTCCCCAATATGAACTTCTCATATCCCCCTGCAATCATCAGCATTTGATCCACTTTGGCGAGGATTTTGTCTACCGGTCCGGATTCAATGAGTTTAGGATCGATATTCCCCCGCAGTGTGATTTGATGTGTGGTGGCAGCTTGTAAATAATCCTGAAGGTCAACCTTGTAATCCGCCAGCAGCAAAGTCGTGCCTGTGTTGATAATGTGATCCCTGATCAGAGATGTGTCCCCCCCAATCACCAGCGGTATCGCCGGAATCCGGTTTTCCCGAATATGCGTGATCAGCTGTTTTTCCCAGGGCATCACATGATCCCGGTAGATGGATGGCGAAATCAAAGGCGGTGTCGCCCATGATTCGAATACAGTGATCCCAAGGCCCCGTGCACGGATTTCATTGCAATATGCCTTCTGATGTTCCAGCAGCTTCCCCAAAAGTTTCGGGACGCGTTCATCTTCATCATAAATCCATTCCAGCAGCCGGTCGAATCCGCAAAGCTCCACCGCGATGGAAAATGGGCCGCAAATGCCTGCGCTTACCGGCACTTCTTTTCCGATCCGGGCTTTTACCCGTTCAGCTGCTTCAAGCAGAAGCGCTGCTCTCCCCTGCTCCATTGAGAATACAATATTTTCCATATGAATACTGTTTTGGAAAGGATGAGTCAGGATGCCCGGAATGGCATCATCAGAATGGAATCGAACCTGACAGCCCAGAGCCTCAGCTTCGATGTTATAAACATCGATGCCAACTGTAACCGAATCCGGCTGGTATGCGGTGTATGCGGCGATATGGGCGTCCGCCATGAGTTTTGCGTCACAGGCTGCCTGGCTGGGAGTTACACCGATCAAGCGGGCTCCGTGTTCCAGAATAGTCGGCATGAATTTGATCATGATTTCAACTCCCCACATTGTTACTGCCTTGATACTGCTTTTACTGTGTTTTTCCGCGTTACTGCCTTGATACTGCTTTTACTGTGTTTTTCCGCTCTGCGAAAGCACTTCCGCAATGATGCCTCCGCCAAGTACCTGTTCCCCATGATAAAATACGGCGGACTGGCCGGGTGTTACCGCCCGCTGGGGCTGGTGAAAAATCACCCGGGCCTGGCCGGAGGGTAATAGTTCAAGAAAAGCCGGGGTTTCCGGCGCTCTGGAACGTATTTTCACCAGGATTTCCCGGGGAATGTCCATGGGATCCTGAAGCCAATTCAAATGGCCGGCCAGAAGTCCTTCTGAATACAGGTCTTCTTCATTCCCGATGGTCACAGTACCGGATTTTGGATCCATTCCCGTTACAAACACCCGTTTTCCCATGGACAGGCCCAAACCTCTTCTCTGGCCGATGGTATATGTATAAAGGCCTTCATGCCTTCCCAAAACTTTGCCGGTTTTGTCCGTTAAATTTCCAGGCTGCATTGTCGTATTTCCGGAAAGGACCGCCATGCTCCCCGCTCTTTCCCGGATAAACCGGGCATGGTCGTTGTCTGAAATAAAGCATATTTCCTGACTTTCATTCTTTGCCGCCACAGGAATATGAAGGCTTGCAGCCATTTCCCGTACCTCCTGCTTGCGGAATGCACCCAGTGGGAACAGGATTCTGGACAGTACTTCACGCCGCAAGCCATATAAAAAATAACTCTGGTCCTTGCCCCTGTCCAGGGCTTTCATCAATGCGGGTGGTTTCCCGGGTTCCGCTGCAAGCCTGGCATAATGACCGGTGGCAACCGCATCAAATCCGCTTTCCACGGCCATATCCAGCAACTGTCCGAATTTCATCACCCGGTTGCACGCGATGCAGGGGTTGGGAGTCCTTCCTGACAGATATTCATGAATGAAACTCCGGACCACCTTTTCTTCAAAGAGATCAGAAAAATCCAGTATTTTGATTGGGATCCCCAGGTGGAATGCCACACGCTGCGCATCCTCATGGGCTCTGGAATCTGGAAACAGCCGCATTACGGCACCTGTGACCTCATATCCCTGCTTGAGCAACAAGGCAGCTGCAACGGAGCTGTCTACCCCACCGCTCATGGCAGCCAGAACTTTTTCGTGCATCAGACTGCATCCTCTTCATGATCCAGGTCCGAATGTCCGTGATGCAGGTCGTCAAATTTATTGTCGCAGCATTTCCCGCAACCTGCATGGCACTTATGCGTATTTTCTGGAAATGGAATCCCATTTTTTTCATAATAGTCGATCAAAGCGGCTTTGATGGCTTCTTCTGCCAGGTTGGAGCAGTGCATCTTGACCGGAGGAAGCCCGTCCAGTGCTTCTGCAACCGCTTTGTTGGTGATCCCCAGCGCCTCATCCACGGTTTTGCCTTTCACCAGTTCTGTAGCCATGCTGCTGGTGGCAACGGCTGCTCCGCATCCAAAGGTCTTGAATTTGGCATCTACAATCACATTGTCCTGGATTTTTAAATACATTTTCATAATATCCCCGCATTTGGGATTCCCTACCTGGCCGATCCCATCGGCATCAGCGATTTCCCCCACATTCCTGGGATTCATGAAATGATCCATCACTTTTTCACTATACACGGTTTTCCACCTCTTTCCTGTTTCTGGCAGATGCTTCATATAAAGGAGACATTTCCCTGAGCCGGTTGACAAATATTATCAAATTTTCAACCAGTGTGTCGACGTCTTCTTCCCTGTTCTGACGGCCGTAAGTGATCCGAAGGGACCCGTGAGCGGTTTCATGTCTGAGCCCGAGTGCCAGCAGCACGTGGGAAGGGTCCAGAGAACCGGAGGAACAAGCCGAACCGCTGGATGCTGCGATCCCTTTCATGTCCAGCAGCAGCAGCAGAGATTCTCCCTCGATGTATTCAAAGGAAAAATTACAGTTGCCGGGGAGGCGCAGGGTTTTGTGGCCGTTGAGCCGGGTATGGGGGATCCTGGCCATCACCTTTTCAATGGTTGCATCCCGAAGGGCCTGCATCCGGGATGCATAGGCATCGATCTCTTCCGTGACCATCATCAATGCTTTTCCCATGCCCACGATGGCAGGCACATTTTCCGTGCCGGCACGCCTGTTTCTCTCCTGCGCTCCGCCATGAAGGAAGGCCGGGAATTTTAATCCCCTGCGAATATAAAGAGCGCCGACTCCTTTGGGGCCATAAAATTTATGGGAGGAAAGCGACAGCATATCCACATTCAACTGCTGCACATTTACCGGAACCGCGCCTGCGGCCTGAACCGCGTCTGTGTGAAACAATACCCCTTTTTCCCGGGTAATGCTGCCAATTTTTGAAATGGGCTGAAGGGTCCCGATTTCGTTGTTGGCCATCATGATGCTGAC